>JBEIRY010000120.1:0-1748 GCA_040375675.1 Thermoleophilales bacterium
GAGTCTCGCATTCGCTCGAAAGAACTCACCTTGCGGGCCTAGGACTTCCCTGACTCCAGTGATTCGGCGAACCGCTCTTGGTCGGGCCAATGCGCACCGAGTTCGAAGTCGAAACTACGCGGCCAGTACTGAACCAGACCGTCTACCGGGTAGACGGTGACTTCGCCGAACCAGAGCTCTCCACCCGAGTAGAAGAGATCTACTCGGGTGGAATCCAGACCGCTTGCCGCAGCGACCTCCTCGACGGCTTCCCGAAAGCCGTGGATGGGAGAAACTGGTCGATTGAGAGCGACCGGTCGCTCCTTGCGGCTTACCGGCAGCAAGTTGAATTCGGGGTCGTAGAAGGAGCACTCTCCATGCGGATACTCGGTTACGCGCCAGGTAATCAGGATCGTCCGTAGCTCTCCCCCGATCACGAACCCCCGAAAGTCGAGCTGTCCCAACTCCTCACCGATGAACTCCTCGACGAGGTAACACCGCTTCGCCTGGGAATACGCCCACGGCCAGCGCCATGCGGTTTCCGGATTCGACGGACCGTCGAGCCATCCTCTGGTGCGAGCCGCGATCGCTTCCGCTTCTTGGCGGCTGAGAGATCCCTCGCCCTCCAGGACCGCGCCGCTGGAATTATTCGGTTTGAGAACCCAGCGATCGGGTAGATCTATCTCGGCCAAGTCCCTCGGATCCTCTCCGATCCAGAAGGTTCGAGGCACCCGAACACTAGGGCAGCGCTCTTCGACCATCTGCTTGGCGAGAAGCTTGTCGGTACAGCGAACCAACTCGGGTCTCCGGTCGTAGAGGATCTGCCAGAGGATCTTCTCGTTTTGAGTCCGCGGGGGCGAGAGCCGGGGCCAGCGGTGGTGGCCATTGAGAAACCGAAGCCTCCATGCGACACCCGGAGGCAGCCGCCTTCCAAGCGAATGCGAGACGCGTCTCAGGACTGAATTCATCTGCCTGCCACCTCGTCGAGCGAGGGCAGGGTCCAGAAATCTCCCCACTCGCGATCGAACCTGTGGGGCATGAACCTGGTCAGGCCTGAGCCCGATTCAAGCGTCAGCTCGCCAAACCAGATCTCGCCGTCGGCCTCATAGAGGTCTACCCGGCCGAAGTCGAGATCGCCGGAGATTGCCTCGGCGGCCTCGAAGAGCTTCGCCTTCATCTCCGGCAGCTCGACTTCGCCGATCCTCTGCTTGTTGTCGCGCACCGGCAAGATCTTCCAATCCCGGTCGAGATAAGCGCGATGAGGGTCGCTGTAGCGATCGGAGCAGACCAGGATCACTTCTACGCGCCCGTGGAAGACGAAGAACTTGATGTCGGCGGGATGCCCCGGCCCTGTGCCAACGAACTCCTCCACCAGCAGACCGTGCTCGGCTGCTGCCTCGCACCAGTACTGACGGGTTCCGGCGCGGGCATTCGGTTGGTACGGCAGATCGACCCACCCCTCCGTCTCGATCACAAGTTCCTGAGCACGCTGCTCGCTCACCTGCCCCTCGCCGAAGATCACCCGGTGTGTGGAGTTATTCGGCTTCAGCACCCAGCGCTCGGGCAAATCGAGTCCGACCAGTTCAGCAACATCCCTCCCCTTCCAGATCGTTTCGGGCACCCGTATCCAGGGGCATCGCTCGAGCGCCATCTGCTTGGAGGCATGTTTTTCGGAGGCGGTGACGAAGATCGGTCGCCGGTCGTAGAGGGTCCGCCAGATCACCTTTTCGTTGTAGTCCCTGGGTTGATCGAGGTTGGGCCAGCGGTGA
>JBEIRY010000100.1:0-3242 GCA_040375675.1 Thermoleophilales bacterium
CTTGGCCGGTCATCGACTCCATCCGCCCCTTGCGGCCGGCAAGCAACTGAGTCACCGCGCCCACGTGCTCTTCGGGGACATCGATCAGCAAACGCTCGGCCGGCTCCAGCACTTGCCCGTTCTCTTCGCGGGTCACCACCTTCGGCTGACCGGCAGTCAGCTCGAACCCCTCGCGGCGCATCAACTCGAGCAGAACGACCAGCTGCAGTTCTCCACGCCCCTGCACCTCCCAGGCATCGGGGCGTTCGGTTGGCAGGACTCTGATAGAGACATTCCCCAGCAACTCCTGATCGAGCCGTGCCTTGACTTGGCGGGCCGTGAGCTTGTCTCCTTCGCGGCCGGCAAACGGCGAGGTGTTTATCCCCACCTCGATCGATAGCGCCGGCTCGTCTACCTCGATCACCGGCAGGGGTGAGGGGTTTTCCGGATCCGCAAGCGTCTCGCCGATCGTCACCTCCGGCAGCCCCGCCACGGCGATGATCTCCCCGGGCCCTGCCTCCTCGGTTGGCACGCGCTCGAGCGCTTCGGTCACGAAGAGTTCCGAGATCTCTGTGTTTTCGATCGTGCCGTCGGCGCGGCACCAGGCGATCTTCATCCCCGAGCGGATCGTCCCCTGCCTGACCCGGCAGAGTGCAAGGCGACCCAGGTAGGGCGAGGCGTCGAGGTTGGTCACATAGGCCTGGGCGGGGAGATCGGGGTCGTACTCGGGTGCCGGGATCTGCTCGACCATCAACTCCATCAGCGGCGAGAGATCCTTGCCCTTCTCGCCTTCGGTCATCGAGGCCCAGCCCGCCTTGGCGTTGGTGTAGACGATCGGAAAGTCGATCTGGTCGTTGTCGGCGCCGAGATCCATGAAGAGCTCGTAGACCTCGTCGACCACCTCGGCGATTCGCGCATCGGGGCGATCGACCTTGTTGATCACGAGGATCACCGGCAGGTTGGCCTCGAGCGCCTTGCCAAGAACAAAACGGGTCTGGGGCAGCGGTCCCTCGGACGCGTCTACCAGCAGCAGCACACCGTCGACCATGGTCAGGCCGCGCTCCACCTCACCGCCGAAGTCGGCGTGGCCCGGGGTGTCGATGATGTTCATCTTCACATCGCCGTATCTCACCGCGGTGTTCTTGGCGAGGATCGTGATGCCCTTCTCGCGCTCGAGATCCATCGAGTCCATTACCCGCTCGTCGATCTCCTGCCCGGCGCGGAAGGCGCCCGACTGCCAGAGCATCGCGTCGACCAGGGTCGTCTTGCCGTGGTCGACGTGCGCGACGATGGCGATGTTCCTGATGTCCTCTCGGCGGGCCATGGGGACGCGGGATACTAGGCCCTCAGTCGTATCTCTGTGCAGGCTTTGGACGAACTCTCGTCATTGCTGGATAGAATCTGAAGGGTGAAGGTCGATGTCGCAATCGTGGGAGCCGGAATCGCCGGCCTTAGCGCTGCCGAGGCGCTGGTCGATGCCGGCAAGGATGTGGTGGTGTTGGAGGCCCGCGATCGAGTTGGCGGAAGGACCCACAACACCGAGATCGGTGGTGAGGTGAACGAGCTCGGCGGTCAGTGGGTCAGCCTGTATCAGGACGCAATGATCGAGATGCTCGAGCGACTCGACATCGAGCTCTTCCCCACCCATCTGGATGGGGAGCACATCTATGTAGACGAGGACGGCAACGCCAGCCGCTATTCGGGGGAGGACCCGCCGCTCGGCGAGGCCTCAGAGAAGGCTCTTGCCGAGGCGGATGCCAAGCTCGATGCGCTGGCCAAAGAGCTCGACCCGGAGGCTCCGTGGGAGCACCCCGATGCCGAGGCTCTCGACTCGATCACCTTCGAGGCGTGGCTGCAGCAGGAGATGTCAGACGAGACCGCACGCAACCTGATGCGCTCGTGGCTGGCCGGTGGATTCCTCGCCAAGCCTGCGCACACCTTCTCGTTGCTCCAGGGCCTCTGGATGATCGCTGGCGCAGGAGGCACCCATGAGCTGCTCGAGCCCAGCCAGTGTCTTGCAAGTCGAGTGGTCGGCGGCTCGCAGTTGGTCTCGATTCGTCTTGCCGAGCGGCTGGGCGATCGCGTGGTCCTCGACTCGCCGGTTTCGTCGATCGACTGGTCCGACGACGGGGTAGAGGTTCACTCGGCCACCGGTACGGTGGAGGCCGACGAGGTGATAGTCGCCGTCCCACCCAACATGACCAACGCGATCCGCTTCAAGCCGTCTCTTCCCGGCTGGCGCCAGCGGATGACTCAAGACCTCTCCCAAGGCAGCATCATCAAGTGTCTTGCCGTCTACGACACGCCCTTCTGGCGAGACGATGGACTCTCAGGTCAGGGATTCGCTCCGAATGGTCTGGTCAGCGAGATCTACGACAACTCTCCGCCCTCAGGGAACGTCGGCGTGATCGTCACCTTCCTCGCCGGCGAGAAGGCCGAGAAGGCCGGCCGCATGCTCCCCGAGGAGCGCCGCGAGGCGGTTTTGGAGGGAATGTCCAAGTACGTCGGTCCTGCCGCGCTGGATGCAACCAGCTACATCGAGGTCGATTGGGCCGACGAGGAGTGGACTCGCGGCGCCTACGCCACGAGCTTCGGTCCGGGCGGTCTGACCCGATTCGGAGAGGATCTACGCCGCCCGGTCGGCCCGATCCATTGGGCCTGCAGTGACATCGCCGGCATCGGCCACATCCACATGGATGGAGCGATTCGCTCAGGCCAGGCCGCGGCTCGCGCCTGCAGCGGTTGAGCCCCAAAAAAAGAGGTCGATCCAGTTGACCGGCAGTCCTGAGCAGGATGCGCCTGCCAAGGCCGCCGCTCTTGCTGACTCGATTGCGATGGACTGGACTGGACTGCAGCGCGGTTCGGGTTCGTTCCCGGATTCGATCGTCGAGCGGTGCGGGCCACGCGGTCGCGATACCTATGGAGAGGCGATGCTTGGCGCTGCACTCCTTGCGGCAGGGAGTCGACGCTTCGATGAGGAGGTCAGCAAGGCGGGTCTCCGTGCGGTCGAGTTCGCGATCCGAACGCGCAAGGGCTTTGCGCCCAAGAAGTTGCCAGCGCCGGTAGCGCGCCTGCTGCCCGGGGTAAAGGGAGGCATGTACCCGTTTTCGATGGTCGGCATCATCGATTTCCTGGCCCAAGGAGATGACTCGCCGGTTCAGTCAGCAGAGATCCGCGATGGGGTCGAGCGGGCCGTTCGCTACGAGATTCGTAGGGCGGGGCCGCTTCAGACGCGGTTGATAGACCGACGGCGAGACAGCAAC
>JBEIRY010000093.1:0-3760 GCA_040375675.1 Thermoleophilales bacterium
CGCCGCGACTGCGAGTGGATGCGCCCGGTCTACGAGGCGCTCGGCGTCACCGTCGATGCGCTCCAGGAAGGCGACGATCCATCCACCCGCCGAGAGAAGTACGCCAAGGACATCACCTACGGCACCAACTCCGAGTTCGGCTTCGACTACCTGCGCGACAACATGGCCGGCTCACTAGAGGAGTGCGTCCAACGCGGGCACGCCTTCTCGATCGTCGACGAGGTCGACAACATCCTGATCGACGAGGCCCGAACGCCCTTGATCATCTCCGGTCGCCCCGAGCAGGCAGCTGACCTCTATTACACCTTCGCCCGCCTCGCCAAGCAGATGGTCGGCGACGAATCGCAGACCAAGCTCAAGTCACTGGGGGAGTCCAAGGACACCTCCGAGGCCGAGCACGACTACGAGTACGACGAAAAGCACAAGACCGTCGCCCCGACCGAGGCCGGCGTGAAGAAGGCCGAGCAGTTCCTCGGCGTCGACCACCTCTACCTCGGCGAGCACGGAACGCTGGTCAACCATCTCGTCCAGTCGCTCAAGGCCGAGTCGCTCTATCGCCTGGATCGCGACTACGCGGTGGTCGACGGCCAGGTCATGATCATCGACGAGTTCACCGGCCGAATCCTCGAGGGGCGCCGCTGGTCTGAAGGCCTGCATCAGGCGGTCGAGGCCAAGGAGGGTCTGCAGATCCGCGAGGAAAACCAGACGCTCGCAACGATCACGCTGCAGAACTACTTCCGCCTCTACGACAAGCTCTCGGGCATGACCGGTACCGCGATGACCGAGGCAACAGAGTTCATGAAGATCTACGAGATGCCCACGGTGGAGGTCCCGACCAACACCGCGATGATCCGCCGCGACGAAAACGACGCGATCTACAAGACACGCGACGGTAAGTGGATCGCGGTGGTCGACGAGGTGACCGCGCGCCACGAGGCAGGTCAGCCTGTGCTGGTGGGAACGATCTCGGTAGAGGTGTCCGAGATGCTCGCCGAACAGCTCAAGCACCGCGGCATCGAACACGTAGTACTCAACGCCAAGCCCGAAAACGCTCAGCGCGAAGGCGAGACGATCGCCCAGGCCGGTCGAATGGGCGCGGTCACGATCGCAACCAACATGGCCGGCCGAGGCGTCGACATCAAGCTCGGCGGAAGCCCCGAGGGCATGGCAAGCCGCGAACTACGCAACAAGGGGCTGACTCCCGACAGCGACGGCTACGAGGAAGCCCTCAGCGCAGAGGTGGAGCGACTCGAGGCCGACTGCAAACTCGAGGCCGACAAGGTCCGCGAGATCGGCGGCCTCTTCATCTGCGGTACCGAGCGCCACGAGTCCCGGCGTATCGACAACCAGCTGCGAGGCCGCGCCGGCCGCCAGGGTGACCCCGGTGAGACCCGGTTCTTCCTCTCGGCCGAGGACGACCTGATCCGGCTGTTTGCCGGAGAGCGCATCTACAAGATCCTCGACCGTTTGGGTCCAGTAGACGAGTCCGGCAAGGAGGAAGCGCTCGAGGCCAAGATGCTCAGCAAGACGATCGAGGGCGCCCAGAAGAAGGTCGAGCAGCAGAACTTCCTGATCCGCAAACGCGTGCTCGAATACGACGATGTGATGAACGAGCAGCGCCGGGTGGTCTACCGCTACCGGCGCGAGATCCTCGAGGGCAGGGACATGTCCGAGAGCTCGCGCGAAGAACTGGTCGAGACGGTCGGGCGCCTGGTCGATACCTACACGCCTGGTGACGATCTCGCCGAGTGGGATATACCCGAACTCCAGACCCAGGCACAACTGCTCTGGACGAGCGAGGTAGTGCTGAGCGATTCCCCCGAGTCGACCGACCGCGAGGCCTTGCGTGATCGTCTCTCGGCCGATGCGCTTGCCACCTACGACCGCCGCGAGCAGGAGTTGGGAGGCGAGCTCATGCGCGAGCTCGAGCGCGCGGTGCTCTTGCAGGTGATCGACAACCGCTGGCGCGAGCACCTCTACGAGATGGACTACCTGCGTGAGGGGATCCACCTCCGAGGCTTCGCCCAGATGGATCCGCTCGTCGCCTACAAGAACGAGGGCTTCAAGATGTTCGAGGAGCTGATGGCCGGTATCTGGGAGGAGTTCGTACGGACGATCTTCCATGTCGAGGTCGAGGTTGCACCGCAGGCCACGACAGAGCTCAAACCCGCCGCCCCCGCGGCAGTGCAGTACTCCGGGGGCACGGTCGAGCAGCCTTCGGCTCTTGCCGATGCCGCTGCTGCATCGCAGATGGGGGCTGCCACCGAGGCCGACTTGGCTGCAGTCGTCGCCGAAGAGCCGGCGGTTGCCGGTGTCGGACCGGGCACGCAGGGAACGGTGGTCAAAGGCGAGCACGCAGACGTCGGCCGCAACGATCCCTGCTGGTGCGGCTCGGGCAAGAAGTTCAAGAAGTGCCACGGCGCCTGAGCCACCGACCTCGAGACCGCACCCTCACCTATCCTCGTCTCATGGCACAGCCGGGACCAGATCAGGCCGTAAGCGCCACCCGCCTCGCCGAAATCCGCGAGCAGATGTCCCTGCTCTCGGACTACCTTTGACCCGGATTCACTGAGCGCCACCGCAGACGAGCTCGAATCCGAGATGGGCCAGCCCGGCTTCTGGGACGACCAGGCCCACGCCGCCTCTGTCTCCGAGGAGCACTCACGGGTCAAGCGCCGCCTCGATGCCTTCCGCTCGCTCGAATCCGATGTGGCAGACCTCGCAGACCTCGCCGAGATGGCCGCAGAAGACGAGGGCATGGCAGCAGAGCTGACAGAGCAGGTCGCCTCGATCGAATCTCGGTTGGAATCTCTCGAGGAGGAGCGCCTGTTCAGCGGCAACTACGACTCCGGCGATGCGGTGGTCACCGTCAACGCCGGAGCCGGCGGCACCGACTCTCAAGACTGGAACGAGATCCTGCTTCGGATGTACCTGCGCTGGGCCGAGCGTCGCGGCTTCAAGGTCGAGATGAAGGAGGCCTCTCCGGGTGAAGAGGCGGGCCTGAAGTCCGCGACCTTCATCGTTCGCGGCGAGAACGCCTACGGCCTCTTCGCCGCCGAGCGCGGTGTACACCGCCTGGTGCGTATCTCGCCCTTCGACTCCTCCGGTCGCCGCCACACCTCGTTCGCGCAGGTCGACGTTGCACCGCTGGTCGAGGGAGAGGTCGAGGTGGAGATCGACGAGTCCGAGTTGCGTATCGATACCTATCGCGCCTCTGGTGCCGGTGGCCAGCATGTCAATAAGACCGACTCGGCCGTGCGGATCACCCACGAGCCGACCGGCATCGTCGTGCAGTGCCAGAACGAGCGCTCCCAGACCCAGAACAAGGCGGTCGCGATGCAGTTGCTCGCCGCACGCCTGCTCGAGCGATCGGAGATGGAGCGGGCCGAGGAGTTGGCCAAAGAGAGGGGAGAGGTCAAATCAGCCGAGTGGGGATCGCAGATCCGCTCTTACTTTCTCCACCCCGACCAGCGGGTGAAAGACCACCGCACCGGTTTCGAGATGGGCGACGCCGAGCGGGTGCTCGATGGCGATCTCGACGGCTTCATCCGCGAGTACCTCAATCAGGCTGCGGCCTGAATCAGCCTTACAGAGGCCTGGCCCAACCTGTACCTTTCAGTGCGCTCTCGTCCCCACTGAAAGGAACCCCCCTGAACCGCATAAAGCTGATTCTCGCCTCGACAGTGATCGCCGCTTTCTTCGCTCTTCCCGCCGCGGCCTCGGCTGCACCGGTCAACCTGACCCAGTGGGATCCGGCACG
>JBEIRY010000070.1:0-8607 GCA_040375675.1 Thermoleophilales bacterium
ACCTCGCGCTCGCGCCAATCCGCGAGCACGCGCTCTTCCATCTCGGGGAAATCCTGGTTTGGGGCGACGGCCCGGAAATTCGGCATGGCAGGGCGATTCTAGGGTCGGAGCCTGCCGTCGGTGGGACACCCTGCCCTTGCGCCAGTGTTTGAGAGAGCGATAATAGTTTGGTGAGCGCGAAATCAACCTTCGTTGTCGTTTCCGTGACCTGGCTGCTGGTGGCCTGCTCGATCGCTCCGGGTCACCCGGCGGAAGGCTCGTCGAAAGCCGCCGGTGGCCACAAAGCAAGCTGGTCTGACGAGTTCAACGGGCGAGCGGGGACTCCACCCGACCCGGACAAGTGGAACTACGACACCGGTGCATCAGGCTGGGGCAATGGGGAGCTCGAGCGATACACGACCGGCAGAGCGAACTCCAGACTCGACGGCCACGGGCATCTTCGAATCATCGCGCGTCACCGCCCCGGTACCGGCGTCAAGCGTGGCTCCTACACCTCTGCGCGACTGACTACCAAGGGGAAGTTCGCCTTCAGGTACGGGCGGGTTGCGATCAGGGCCAGGCTGCCCAAGGGTCGAGGTCTCTGGCCGGCCTTCTGGATGTTGGGTGCGAGGTTCCCGCGAGTCGACTGGCCGTTTTGCGGCGAGATCGATGTGATGGAAAACCTCGGTCAGAAGATCCGGGTCAGCGCAGGATTCGTGCACGGTCCGGGAACGCTTGCCGACACGGGCGTAGGTGGCTTCCATCGGAGCAAGAGATCGCTGGCCCGCGGCTTCCATGTGTTCTCAGCCAGCTGGAGCGCCGAAGAGATCGCGTTCGCAGTCGACGGACATGTCTTCCGCAGGGTTCTGAAGTCCGAGTATCCGCCCGGGCAGACCTGGGCCTTCGACCGGAAGATGTTCCTGCTGGTCAACCTCGCCGTCGGCGGTAGCTGGCCGGGCAAACCTTCGCGGAAAACCGTCTTCCCTGCGAGATTCGTGATCGACTGGGTGAGGGTCTGGGAGGCCGCGGCCTAAGCGGCCTGATCGAGCTTGCGGCAGATCTCGGCCAGCTGGCGCTTTTCCTCGTCGTCGAGCACCTGAAAGGCGTCCGTCACCCTTTGGGCGTGGGCGGGAAACGCATGGGTGACCAGGTTCTTGCCGGCCTCGGTCAAAGAGACCGAAACGGCACGGCGATCCGATTCGAGCCGCGCACGCACCACGAACCCTCGTCCCTCGAGGGTGTCGAGGACTTCGGTCGCGGTCGCCTTGGAGGCGTTGAGGCGTCTGCGAATTGCTCGCAACTCCATCTCGTCGCCACCGCTGACGAGCAGAACCAGCATCGAGAACCCAGTCGACGAAACACCGATGCGATCGAGGTCGGCGGCAAGGCGACGTGAAATTGTCGCCTCCGCACGAACCAAGGCTTCCATGGCCCGGTGCGCGAGTGGGTCGATTGCCCTGAGAGGCGTTGCCTCGCTCACAGGAAGGGAAACTAGGGGCCACGGCGGACGAAACCCTAGGATTGACCAGATGAAGATGCACGGAAGAAGGCGCGGCTGGTCCCTGATGGTCTCGGGAGGACTCTTGAGCGCCATGGTTTGCGCATTCCTGCTCTCTGGCTGCGGAAAGTCCAGCGAGGCCGAGATTGCCCCTCTGGCATGCCTCGCCGGGCCGGACGCCTACCTGACCGCACTCGATGGTGCGCCGGACAAGGTCGAGCTGAGCGATGGAACCAAGATCTCCGACTGCCTCGTGCCCCGTCAGTCCGGCGGAGAGTTGGCAACGATCGGTGCCGATCTGGTTGCAGCGGCCACCACCCTCAACAGCAATGCGATCGACGACCCCTCCGGCCCCTCGTCTTTGCGCGCCGGCTATCTGCTTGGAGCGGTCGAGAAAGCCGCCTGGTCGAGCAACGGAATCCACACCGATCTGGTGCGGAGGGTCAGTGCGGCTGCCAGCTACATCCCTCAGGGAGACGACCCTTCGCTGCTCCAACCCGGATTCGACCAAGGTCTCGAAGCGGGAAGGTCCCGCGGCTAGATAGCCTGCAGCCATGAGCTCAGATCAACTCTGGGGCGGCGAAACCACCAAGGCCGTCGACAACTTCAAGATCTCCGGGGCGCCTATCCCCCCGCCGGTAATCCACTGGCTCGGTCGGATCAAGGCGGCCGCTGCGAGGGCGAACGGTGATATCGGCGGTCTCGATCCCAAGCTGGCCGAGAAGATCGCCAAAGCCGCAGACGGAGTAGCGGCCGGCAAACACGACGATCAGTTCCCCGTGGATGTGTTCCAGACCGGTTCCGGCACCTCCTCGAACATGAACGCGAACGAGGTAATTGCAAAGCTCGCCGGCGACGACGCGCACGCCAACGACCACGTCAACATGGGCCAGTCGTCGAACGATGTCTTCCCCTCGGCCGTTCACCTGGCCGCCCTGCAGGAGGCCAACGACGACCTCATCCCGGCCGTCGAAGGCCTGACCAAATCGCTCGAGGCAAAGTCGAAGGAGTTCGCCGACATCGTCAAGGCAGGGCGAACCCACCTGATGGACGCGGTACCCGTGACCCTCGGGCAAGAGTTCGCCGGCTTTGCAGCACAGACGCGCCTCGGTGCCGACAGGATCCGAGACACCTTCGGTCGAGTCGGCCAGATCCCACTCGGCGGCACCGCAACCGGAACCGGGCTCAACACCCATCATGAGTTCGCCGGCAAGGTCCGTGACCTGCTCTCGAAGGAAACCGGCCTCGAGATACTCGCTCCCGCCGACCCCTTCGAGGCCCAAGGCAACCGCGACGCGTTGGTGGAGATGTCAGGTGCGCTCAAGACTCTCGCCGTTTCGCTGATCAAGATCGCAAACGATCTCGCCTTGATGGGCTCCGGCCCCAGGGCAGGGCTTGCGGAGCTCCTGCTGCCTGAGCTTCAAAAAGGTTCGTCGATCATGCCGGGCAAGGTCAACCCCGTGATCCCAGAGGTGGTTATCCAGGTGGGCGATCAGGTGATCGGCAACGACGCCGCCGTCACGCTTGCTGGCTCGCAGGGTCAGTTCGAGCTGAATGTGCGCGTACCGCTGATCGCGAGGAACCTGCTCGACTCGATCCTGTTGCTGACCGGAGCCTGCAAAGCGCTCGACGAAAAGGTGATCCAAGGCGTCGAGCCCAATCTGGAGATGCTCGACCAGCACGCCGAGTCGACTCTCGCCACAGCGACCGCCTTGAACCCCCACATCGGCTACGACAAGGCCGCCGAGGTGGTCAAGGAAGCCGCTTCATCTGGCCGGACGCTCCGCGAGGTTGCAACTGAGCTCGGCGTAGACGAGTCCGTTCTGGACGAAGCGCTGAATCACCGCAAGCTCGCGCGCCCGCACGAATAGACAAACCGGGCCGCATGCCAGCAGCAGACTGGATCGAGCACCCCACAGTCGACACGGTTCATCAATGCGTCGTTAACGCGACTGCAGAAGAGACGCTGGCCGGGGCACTTTCTGCGCCTATCGCCATGGATCGGCTCACCTGGTCACTCCTTGCGGCGCGCGGGCTCGACCCGCGACGGAGTATCGAAGAGTTCATCCGGGCGGACACTGGAATGCTGGTGCTGAAACTCGATCCGACGGAGTTCGTCGGCGGTACGGCGGCAAAGGTCTGGCTGCCGAGGGGAGGAAACCCGAAACTCCAAGACCCGGCGGGATGGACTACTTGGCGTGAGCCAGGAACCGTCAAGGCGGTCGGCACACTGATTACCGAGCCGCTCCCCGATAGCGAGATGGGACCGCGCTGCCGCCTGATCACCGAAACACAGGTTGAAGCGATAGACGAGTCCGCGCTGTTGAGATTCAATATCTACTGGACCGCAATCTCTCCGCTCTCGGCGTTGATCAGGAAACGTTGGCTCAGTGCAATCAAGAAGCGAGTCGAGGAGCGGTGCGCAGGCCGCTGAACTGGCCTCCGTTGTGTGACCTGTAGTTCCCTCAGGCATGGAAGAAGTGAAATCGGCGGCGAGCGGGCAACCAACCTCTGCCAGCGATAATAGGATGGTCGAGTCAGTCCATTCCCTACAAGGAGGATGAATGAGCATTCCTTTGGCAGCCGCAACTGCGGTTAACGAAACATGGCTCTGGATCGGATTCGCCGGTATGGCGGCGGGCGCGATCTTGATTGCCATGATCGGAACCAGTCTGCCGGCAAAGGAGCGTCATCACGCAATTGCTTCCTTCCTCGTCTGCCTGATCGCCACCGCGGCTTACTTCGCGATGGCTACCGGTGCCGGCGTGTTGGATTCCAGTCGCGGAATCGACGTCTACTTTGCCCGCTACATCGACTGGGCGTTCACCACTCCCCTGCTTCTCGTCGGCCTGATGATGGTCGGCCTTCCGTCGCTTCGCGGCGGTGGTGAAGACGGGCGAGAGAGGAACGCACTGATCGGTGGAGTGATCGCAGCCGATGTATTCATGATCGTGACCGGATTCGTTGCCGCACTTACCGGCGACGAGACGAACAGGTACGTCTGGTACGGACTCTCGTGCCTCGGCTTCCTGATCGTCCTGGTAGCGATCTGGGGACCGGTACACACCGCGGCCAAGAAGCAGGGAGGAGAGACCAAGAAGCTTTGGCTCACTCTTGCCAGCGTCCTGACCGTGCTGTGGTTCATCTACCCGATCGTCTGGGTTCTCGGTACCGAGGGCCAGGCAGTGATCGACCTCAAGGCAGAGATCACGATCTTCGCGATCGTCGACCTGCTCGCCAAGGTCGGTTTCGGTCTGTTGCTCGTGACCGGAGTCAAGAAGGTCTACTCGAAGCGGCCGGCTCGCAAGAGCTCGGGCAGCAAGAGCAGCACTCGAAAGAGCACCGCTCGCAAGAGCACCGCTCGCAAGAGCACCGCTCGCAAGAGCACCGCTCGACGCAAGACGGCTCGTTAAGAACCGACTTGAAGGCCGGAAACGGCCAAGCATCAACGAGCATCACGAAGGGCCTCGGAGGAAACTCCGGGGCCCTTCTTCATTTCTCCTCTGTCGCGAGCTTCAGCCCTGGAGCGAGACGAGCCGCTCTTCGGTCAACTCGAGCACCGAGTAGGCGGGGCCTTCACGGGTGTTGCCTGAATCCTTGATGCCGCCGTAAGGCATCTGATCGGTACGGAAGGTCGGGACCTCGTTGACCATCACACCGCCGAACTCGAGCCGGTTGCCGGCCTCGAGGGCGCGGCCTACGTCGCGGGTGAAGATCCCTGCCTGCAGACCGAACCGAGCGTCGTTTGCCATCGCGATCGCCTCGTCGAAATCCTTGAACGGATGGAGTGTGCAGACCGGGCCGAATACCTCCTCGCACCACATCTTCTCCTCACGCGGAGTCTCGGCCAACACGGTCGGGGCAAGGCAGCGGTCCTCATCGACCAACTCGCCGCCGGCCAGCACGGTGGCACCGGCGGCAGCAGCCTCATCGACCCAGGTCTTGACCCGGTCACGATCGCCGCGGCTGATCAACGGACCTACATCGGTCTCGTCGTCCATCGGATCTCCGACCTTCAGGTCCCCGACCTTTGCGAGGAATCGCTCGCGGAAGCCGTCGATCAGAGACTCGTGAACCAGGATCCGCTGGACCGAGATGCAGCTCTGGCCGGCATGAGAGAAGGCATGGATCTGCGCCTTGTCGGCTGCGGTCTCCCAATCTCCGTCATCGCAGACGATCATCGGTGCGGTCGAGCCCAACTCGAGGTTGACCTTCTTGCGGGCAGCCTCGGCGCGGATTCCCCAACCGACTGGCGGAGAGCCGGTGAAGGTGATCGCCTTCGTCAGGGGACTCTCCACGATCGCCTGACCCACCTCGCTGCCGCTGCCACAGACCAGCTGCAGCCAGTTCTCGGGCAGCCCCGCCTCGTAGAGGATCTCGGTCAATTTGATCGCCGAGATCGGCGTGACGCCGGCGGGCTTCAGCACGGTTGCGTTGCCGGCCGCGATCGACGGGCCGAGCTTGTGAGCGACGAGATTGAGTGGGAAGTTGAACGGGCTGATCGCGCCGACTACGCCGTAGGGAAGCCGCAGGATGTAGCCGAGCTTGCCCATCCCGGCCTCGCCAGCCTCCATAGGCACCATCTCTCCGGTCAGCTTGAGAGCTTCGATGGCCGAGAACCTGAGGGTTCCCACCGTGCGGGCGGCCTCGACCCTCGCGGTCTTGAGCGGTTTGCCGGCCTCTGCGGCGATGGTCAGCGCGAGATCCTCCTGGCGCTCTTCGACCAGATCAGCAGCGCGATTCAGAACATCTGCGCGTTGGTGCTGGGGAAAGCCGCCTGCCTCGAAAGCAGCGTGTGCCGCTTCGCAAGCTCGATCCACAGTTGCGCCATCACAGATAGCGACCCGGCCTACAGGTGATTCGTCGTAGGGGCTCAGCACCTCGTCCCAGGCGCCGGTTTCCAAGCGCTCGCCGTCAACGAATAGCGCGTAATCGCGTGCCTCGAAGGAATGCTTTGTCATCTCGAATCCTCTCCGGTCTGTCCACGATCTTGAAACGCCGTGGAGCGAGGGCCAACGCCAACTCGGTGGAGATTAGGTGAGCCTGCGAGCCGATGCCGGGAGCGACTTCTCATGCCGTGAGCCTCGCTGCGCGCTCACGCACCTGCGCAAGCGCCTCATCGGCTCCGGGAACCTCCCGGCCCCGCATCACCACCGAGCCCGCCACCACAGCGGTATCCACTGCTTCAGAGGGCGCTCCGTAGACGAGCCGCGCGTCGAGATCGCCCGCGGCCATCTCGGGTACTCGCAGATCCAGCAGGAGGAAGTCGGCCGCCTCTCCCTCGCTGATCGGGGAACCGGCAATCAACTTCGAACGTTCACCTCTGGCCAGAGCAAGCACCTCGCCCGCTGGCGCCACCGAAGGATCGACCGCCTGGTGCTTTTGCAGCAGGGCGAAGATCTTCGCCTCCTCGAACATGTTCAGGTTGGAGTTGGAGGACGGACCGTCGGTTCCGAGCGCAAGGTCCACCCCTCTCTCCAGCGCGGCAGGGTACGGAAGCGCTCCTCCCACCGCCAACTTCATGTTGGCGCAAGGGTTGGTGACCACGGTCGAGCCGCGCTCGGCGATCAGCGCCAGCTCGGATTCGTCGAGCCAGACGCCGTGGGCGAGGATCGAAAGCGGACCTAGCGCTCCCAGACTGTCGAGATACTCGGCCGGGCGCTTGCCTGTCAGCTCGAGACACTGCTGCACCTCGTGCTCGGTCTCGGAGAGGTGGATGTTGAAGATGGCCTCTCGCTCCTGCATCAGCTCTGCGAGGCCCCCGAGCGATTCCTCGCTGACCGTGTAGATCGCGTGCGGCGCGATACACGGTGTCACCAACGGCCCCATCTCGCCCAGACGATCGAGGAACTCAGCCGACTCGGCAACCAACTCCGGGGCCTTTGCTGAATCCATCTGGTCGATCACGGCCTGCCCCGCGGCCACCCGCACCCCGGCATCGACCGCGGCTTGAGCCACCTGATCCGAGTTCCAGTAGACGTCGTAGAACTTGGTGGTACCCGAGCGGAGCATCTCCACGGTCGCGAGCTTCGTTCCCCAGTAGACATCCTCGGCAGTCAACTTCGCCTCCGCGGGCCAGATCATCTTCTCCAGCCACTGCATCAACGGGAGATCATCGCCGTAGGCACGAAAGAGGGTCATCGCCGTATGGGTGTGGCAGTTGACCATCGGCGGCGTGATCAGCATCCCGTTTGCCTCGATCACCTGATCGCCCTCGGCGGGTGAGAGGTCAGCGCCGATGGCAGCGATAACTCCATCCTCACACCGGATGGAAACTCGCACGCCATCGAGCAGTGCGTCTGCGACGAACAGTGGTTCCATCTACTCAGGCTAGATCAGAATGCAGGTTCTCAGTGCTTGATCGTGACCACATCGCCGTCGGCGATCACGTAATCGCGGCCTTCGGTGCGAAGCAAGCCCTTGTCGCGCGCAGCCGGATAGTCGCCGAGCTCGACCAGATCCGACCAGGTCACCACCTCCGCCTTGACGAAGCCGTCCTGGATGTCGGTGTGGATAGTTCCGGCGGCGTCCCAGGCGGTTCCACCTCGCGGAAGGGTGCGGGCGACCGCCTCGGTCTCCACCCCGGCGGTGAAGAAGGTGATCAGGTCCAGCAGGTCGAATGCCGCCCTGATCAGGCGCTCGAGGCCCGATCCCTCGATCCCCAGCTCCTCGCGCATCTCCGAGGCCTCGGCGGAATCGAGCTCGCGCAACTCCGACTCGACCCTGGCCGAGATCGCAACCGCGCCGGCTCCGGCAGCCGCGGCCCGCTCGGCTACATCTGCTGGCACCTCTACTTCGCCCTCTTCCACATTGGCGACATAGAGAACCGGCTTCGAGGTAAGCGCAGAAAGGCGCATGGCGGCCTCCGGCGCCGCCTCGGGGGGCGGGAACTCCCGCACCGACTTGCCCTCCTCGAGACCCGCCACCACCGCCTGCAGCCAGTCGCGCTCTGCAACCGCCTCTTCGTCGCCCGAGCGGGCTTCTTTGACCAGCCGCTCCAGCCGGCGCTCGGCCTGTTCGAGATCGGCCGCCAGCAACTCGGTGTCGATCAGGTCGAGATCGGCGATCGGGTCGATCCGGCCCTCCGGATGGGTCACATCGCCGGAGTCGTGAACCCTGACCACGTGACA
>JBEIRY010000085.1:0-4647 GCA_040375675.1 Thermoleophilales bacterium
GCTCGATGTCGCGCTTCACCGTTTCGAGGTCGAGCTTTGCGAACTCCTCGGCGTAGTCGAAGTCGTCACCCATCGGGTTTCCGGCCGGCGGGTTCTGGTGGAGGATCTTCAGATCGAGCTGGTTGGGCCACCAGTCACGGTTGGATGTGCCCCTCACGTAATGGCCGTTTCCGTTCGCGGTAACCGGGCACTGAGCTTCGCTTTGCTTGCCTTCCATACCTTGTTTCTATCAGGAACGCTGCCGATTACCCCGCGAGGGGTGGCTACCGTGCGGTGCGCTCTGCCAGCGGGCAGATCATCAGAGGCGCTGCGCCGGTGACCGCGGTTGGTGAGTTCTTGGAATTCGCGTGAACCATGACGCGTGGAACCGGGTAGTTGGCCGGATAGGGGATGTCACCGTCGGCAGCCGGGTGGAACGGGTCCTTCCAGGCCATCAACTGCGAACCGCAGTACTGAAGGGTCGGCGTGTCATATATCCCGGCCTTCTTGGGCCAACGGACCGTGATCGGGAAGTCACCGGAGGTGGCGTACGGCAACCCGGCGCCTGTTGCCGTCCAGGTGATTCTCCAGCCGCCGCTCGATGTGCGATCGACGACCGATGTCCAACCGGCAACCGCTCTGGGTTTGGCGGCCTGCCAAGCTCCTCCCAGCTTGACCACGATCCTGGTGGTCGAGGCATCGTCGGGCATACAGCCATGTGGAATCGTCACGGTCAGCTTGCCCTTCTTGTTGGCGACCGCGTCTTTGCCGTAGAGGTTGAGCGTGGCATGGGCGCTGGCTCCCGCTGCCGCCGCGAGGCATACGACCGCTGCGAGGAGTCCAACCGAAGGGATTCTTCGAAGAGAGCGGGAAAATAGATGGGTCAGGGGCATGAGCGGAGTCACCACAGTAGTCCTTTCGGCGGCATTCGAGAGCAAGTGGCAGCGAGTCCGCCAGCTAGGCAAGTCACTGACACGGCTGGGAAGTCAATCCTCTGGCCTGACTCATGCGCGGGTATGCTGCCCGCTGTGCCCGAAAAGCATGTAGCGAAGCGCGTTCTGAGGGTCTCGACCACAACAGACTGGCCTGCAGTTCGCTGGATCGGGCCGCTTAGAACGACGATCGTCGCGACCACGGCCGTGTCGATCGGGATCGCTGTCTACGGGCCGAAGGGCGCCTTCCCGTTTGCGGTGGGGACTCTCTTCGTCGGCTTTGCCGACCAGCGTGGGGACTTCAACGAGCGGGTTCGGGGGTTGCTGATCGCCGCGCTGCTCGTCACCTTCGCGACCTTCATTGGCGTGAGCGTTTCGGGCAATTTCCTGGCGCATCTCGTGACGGCAGGTGTATTCGCTGCTTTCTGCGGCTACATCGGGGTGAGTGGGCCCCGCGCGGCTTTGGCTGGAGTCGTCGCAATGGTCACCTTCGCAGCCTTTTCAGGTACGCCCGAGCCCTTCAGTTATGCCCTGCCAACGACATTGAAGGTCCTGATCGCTGCCACCGCGATGACCACCGTCATCACGGTTCCGATGCTGGCCGGCAGGCTCGGTGGCCTGAGAACCGATGTGGCCGTCTCGATGCGTGCTCAAGGGTTTGCACTTCGCGGCATGATCGGGGGCGTCGACGGGACGAATGCCGCCGGCAAGCTAGCAGCTGCTCGTGCCCGGGTCGCGGCCAGTGGCTGCTACGACAAGACGCTCGAGTGGTTCGAGGGAATGCTCAGCGATCTCGAGACGATTCGCTTTGGCTTTCTGGCACTCAACGGCGCTCTCGATGAGCGA
The DNA here is from genome assembly GCA_040375675.1 of Thermoleophilales bacterium. Lineage (GTDB taxonomy): Bacteria > Actinomycetota > Thermoleophilia > Solirubrobacterales > 70-9 > CAIUSP01. Next base: position 1,758 of record JBEIRY010000085.1, read on the forward strand.
GATCTGCGGCAACAAGAGCGGGTTGATCAATTCAAACAAACCGCCAGTGAGTTGTTGATGGTGCTGGCCTCGGTAATCGAGATACCTGCTTCGCGCCGCAGGATCAATCCGCGCCTGGATGCCTTCGACGACGCCGCCAGTTCTTGCGTGAACGGATTCAAACCGCGCACCACCGCGGCGTTAGGAGAGATCGAGATTGCTATCCGCAGACTCAGCCAATCGGTTGCAGGGCAATGGCCAGTCGGCCTCAAGGGCCAATTCTCCAGAGGGCTCCGGGTACCTGTCGAGGAGATTGGCGCCTTCGTGCATCGGCGCGACCCAGACTCGCTCTTCAAGCGTCACGCGATCCGCGTCTCGGGCCTGATGGTTGTGGCCACCGCAATATCTCAGCTCGACCCGCTGACTCACTCATATTGGATTCCGCTGACCGTGGCCTGGATTACGAAGCCTGACTTTGCGGGTACGACAACGCGCGTAGTCGAACGGGTTCTCGGCACCCTGATAGGAGTAATCGCCTCGATTGTGTTGATCAATCTGATCGGTACGAGCATTCCGTTCGAGGTGGTGATGTTCTCGGTTGGTGCCATGATCACCCTGCTCTTCCTGGTCGCCAACTACACCCTTTGCACGGTCGGCGTCACGCTGTGGCTTATGGCGGTGCTCGATATATCGTCGGCGCCAACCGAGGGGCGAGTACTGCAAACGCTTGCTGCCGGGCTACTCGTGATCGGTGCGAGCAGGATCTGGCCTACGCGAACCTCCAGCCAGGCCGGTGCGGGGCTCGCCAATATGGTTCGAGCACTGCGCAGCTACTGCGATTCGATTATCGGCCGCGACAACGCTCAGCGCAGCCAAGCCCGAGAGGCGCTGATCGGAGCGAGTCTCAAGGCATCGACGATCATCGAAGAGTCGGGGCACGAACCAGGCAAGCATCTGATTCATTACGACTACGCCTCGAGTATCGACAGGGACCTCCGGGCCGCAACGGCAATAGCTGCCTCATTCGACGAGGTGGCAGACCTCGAACCGAGTGGGCAGTTGGCCTCTCCAGAAGATCTGATTACCGAGCGCTCACTGGCCGACCTCGACGATCTCGCGGCGCGGCTTAGCGCTATTCAGCAAAGCGGCGTGGTCACGCGCGGTGACGGGCAACGCCCCGGCGCCAAGACCGCCTTTGAACGCCTGATAACCGAAGCCGATCACCAACTCGACGAGCTTGCAATCTTCCGACAGGCCCACAGCGTCGCCGCTGGAAGATGAGCCGTCAGTCCTGCCGCGCTTGGGTCGTTGGTTGCCGGGCGAAGGGGGCGGGGCGCTACTATCTCTATTGCGTTCAGCGTCTTGCTGGACGGAGGTCAGCTTTCTTGGGTCCCGCCACCAACGGCGGTTCGGGTCAGTTGTTCTCTCCCGAATCGCCCCGCTCCATTCCCGGTGCGGGTACACCAAGGAGTATCTAGATGTCTAAGCAGTCCTTCGCCGATCTCGGCGTATCCAGTGCGGTTTCGCACGCCCTAGAGGAGCGCGGTTTCACCGCGCCCGTCGCAATTCAAAAGAAGGTCATCGGCGACGTACTCGCCGGCAAAGACGTACTTGCCAAATCGCCAACCGGCTCCGGCAAGACGCTCGCATTCATGGTGCCGCTGATCGACCTGATCTCGGCCGAAGATCCGCGCCCATCGGCGCTGATTCTCGCCCCAACACGCGAGCTGGCGACACAGATCGTTGATCAGACCTACCCGATAGCGCATGCCCGCGCGCTCAAGGTGACGGCCGTCTACGGCGGCGTGGGCCTCGAGAAGCAGGCGCGGACGGCAGCGAAATCGCACATCGTCGTGGCAACGCCCGGACGGCTCGAGGACCTCCTTCGCCGTCGAGCCTTCAGCCTCGACAACATCAAGATCCTCGTCCTCGATGAGGCCGACCGGATGCTCGACATGGGCTTCCGCCCGGCAGTCGAACGCATCGTTGATCTCTGCCCGAAGAACCGCCAGACGCTCTTCTTCTCGGCCACGCTCGACGGCGAAGCCGGCAAGGTCGCGTTGGAATTCACAACCGATGCAGCCCGTCACGAGCACATTCCGCCGCCACAGAAGGCGCCGGACATCGAGCACCGTTTCGTCAAGGTAGCCAACGACACGCGGGTCGCCAGACTTGTCAGCGAGCTTGGCGACGGCCATGACCTGAACCTCGTCTTCGTCCGCACCAAGCGCGGCGCCGACCGAATCGTCAAGCGGCTTGCCGGCGAAAACGTTCGGGCCGCAGCGATGCACGGCAACAAGAGCCAGCGCCAGCGCGAGCGCGCGCTGGCCGATTTCGAGAATGGCAAGGTCACGACACTGGTCGCAACAGATGTAGCCGCCCGCGGAATACACGTTGACGGCATCTCGAAGGTGATCAACTTCGACCCCCCCGGTCAGACCGAGGATTACGTTCACCGCACCGGCCGCACCGGCCGTGCAGGCGAGCGTGGAGTCGCCGTCACTTTCGTCTCCCAGGATCAGCTTGGCGAGATGAAGAAGATGACCCGACAGTTGAAGCTCAGCGATGAGCTGCAAGAGGCCATTGGCGACACCCCCCACCAGAGCCACCGCAGCGGCAAGCCAAACGGTGGCCAGAAGGGTCGCGGCAAGCCAAACGGGGGCAGCAAGCCAAACGGCGGCGGCAACCCGAACCGAGGTCGTCCGTCGAAGAAGAAGCGCAGCGGTGGAGGCGGAGGCAACCCGAGCCGAGGACGCTCGTCGAAGAAGAGGCGCAGCGGTCGAGGCGGAGGCAAGGGTCGAAGCGGCGCATCAGCTTCTCGGGCCTGAACACCGGTAGAGGCCTTCGTTCGATCGACTCCCCGGCATCGCCGCCCGACCGGGCTGGCTGATCGAGGCGGCTGGACCGCCCC
>JBEIRY010000078.1:0-6688 GCA_040375675.1 Thermoleophilales bacterium
AATCCTTCTATGAGAAGCAGAACCTCCACGCCGGTCTCAACTATCTGACGACTCGCGATGGCACCAAGCTCGCGGTGACAGTGCGTTTGCCGTTTGGTGCAAGCAGCCTCGACGGATCGAAGTTCCCGACCCTGATCGAGTACTCCGGCTACCAGACCGCGGCGCCCGGAGATCTGATCACCGCACTCACGGGCGGCGACGCCGGAAACCCCGATCTGCTGCCGGCATCTTCGACCGTGATCGGAGCCGCGCTGGGTCGGCTGTTCGGCTTTGCCACGGTCAGCGTGCAGATGCGCGGGTCGGGTTGTTCGGGAGGAGCGTTCGACCTCTTCGGCCTGCCGACCATCTACGACGGCTACGACGTGGTCGAGGCGGTCGCCGCACAAAACTGGGTGAAGGGCGGCAAGGTCGGGATGGCGGGAATCTCGTTTTCCGGAATCACCCAGCTGCTCACAGCCGGCACGCGCCCGCCGCACCTCGCCGCGATCTCGCCGCTTTCCGTGACCGACGATGTCTACGCGGCCACCGGTTATCCGGGAGGGATCTTCAACAAGGGCTTCGCCTACTCGTGGATCACCCAGCGCGCCGACGATGCCGAGCCCGCCCCGGGCGGCGGCCAAGCTTGGGCGAGGGAGCTTGCGGACCCGTCGAGTCCCGACTACGACCCGACTTGCGCCGCCAACCAGGAGATGGGGCTGCAGACCCTCGACTTCGAACAGTTGATCCGAGACAACCCGTATCGCACTCCACGCCTGTTTGCCCAGCGGGCACCTGCCTACTGGATGAACAAGATCCAGACTCCGACCTTCCTGGTGGGAGCCTTCCAGGACGAGCAAACGGGTGGGCACTTCGTAGACAGCCTCGCGAAGTTGAAGAAGAACCCCAACGTATGGATCAGTCTGCAGAACGGCGTCCACGGGGACTCGCTCGGGCCGAGCACGATGACCCGCTGGTTCGAGTTCATGAAGCTGTACGTCGCAGATGAGGTACCTGAAGTCTCTGGTTTGGTGCTCGGACTAGGTGACTTCTTCTACACCGAATTCGTCGGTGCCGATGCACTCCCGATCGCCCAGTCGAGATTCGCCAACTACACGAGCGTCGCCAAGGCCAAGAAGGTATTCCGCAAAGACAAGCGCGTGCGCCTTCTGATGGACAACGGCGATGCGATCGAAGGCTCGCCGGGTGCACTCGGCGGCGCTTGGGAGCTGAACTTCGACAGCTGGCCGGTCAGGTCGGTCAAACCGACTGGCTGGTATCTCGCAGCCGACGGTCACCTGCAGACATCCAGGCCCGGTGCGCTCACCACGACCTCCTATGTGGGCGATCCCGACGCACGGCCTGCCCAGACGATCACCGACGGCTCCGAGTGGCACGCCCAGCCCAACTACAACTGGCAGCCGCTTGCAAACGGTAAGGGTCTCGGTTTCATCACGCCCGCCTTGACCCGCGACACGGTGATCGCAGGTGACATCAGCGTGGATCTCTGGCTCAAGTCCTCTGCCCCCGATACAGATCTGCAAGCAACCCTCACCGAGGTGCGCCCCGACGGCAAGGAGGTGCTGGTGCAAAGCGGCTGGCTCAGGGCGTCGCACCGCAAACTCGATCGCAAGCAGTCGACCGCGCTGAACCCCGTCCCAACGCATCTCGAAAAAGACGCAGCGCCGCTGCCCTCGGGAAATTGGACGCTGGTCAGGGTGCCGGTATTCCCTGCAGCCCATGCCTTCCGCGCCGGCTCCAAGATCCGCCTGAACATACAGGCCCCCGGTGGCGACAGGCAGATCTGGGACTTCGACACGCTCGAGGACGGCACGATCACTGACACGATCGCGCTGGGTGGACGCTTCCCCTCCAAGTTGGTGCTGCCGGTCCTGCCTGGAGTCAGTGCCAAGACCGATCTGCCGCCTTTCAACTCCCTTCGCGGCCAGCCCTGGCGAGACTACGCACCTGCCATCAACGGCGGCTGACTGGCATCGAGCCCTACCTCTGAGCGGTAGGGCTCGACACAAATCCGTTTAGTTCAGCCAGCCGTCAGGCGTTCTCGAGGTGGATGGCCTCGCCTGCTCGTTCCTGCGGCTCGCCCTCGAGTCCGCCTTCAACAGGCATCGCGGGAGTCAATACCTCGGTTACGAAAGTATCGGCGTCCTCCTTCGAATTCCAAATCGCCGTGATGATCACGCCTTCGTCTACGACGGCCGCTGCGTGGAACGTTTGACCGGCAGGAAGGGACCCTTCCGGATGGACAGCTTGGATCGTTTCGTTGTAGCGGGCCTCAGTTCCTCCGGGCCACAGATGCTGCATCAGATAGCTCATTGAACTCCTTCGATTTGTTGACGTCTCTGACCCTACTCCGTCTGAATCCGAGAACCGAATCCCTTAGAAGAGAGCCTTGGTTCAGATATGGGAGGTCTCGGTCGTTGTCTAGGCCTGGATGCAGCCACCGAGACAAGTAGCTTCTTCTGGGTCCCGTTGCCGTTCGCCATCCGCGGTTTGGACCCTTCGGTATGGTCGCTTGCTGGATCCAAGATGACCCAAGATTCCGTCAAATCAAGTCGCCAAAGTGCTCACCTCGAACGTCGGCGCGCCGCGCTGATTGTCTCGGCTCAGGACACGCTCGCTGAGCGAGGACCGGAGGTAACGATCGAGGAGTTGGCGGCGTCGGCCGGAGTTTCAATCGCCACCCTCTACAAGCATTTCGGCTCGAAGGAGGGGCTTCTCGCTGCAGCGATCGTTGACGTGCTTCAGCGCTGGGAAGCCTGGATGACGGAGGCTGTCTCCGATCTGCCCACCGAGATCGAACAATTCGTCGCTGCGGCCCGCTTGGGGGTGCGTGGTCACGAGTTCCAGCCCGAGTTCGCGCGTATTGGGTTGAGTGTCTTACGGACTACTCCGGTCGATTTGGATGTCCTGACGAGGGACCTTGGGGCGAGAGTCGAACGCCTCGTCGCAGACGGGGTTATTCGAATCGATCAGATCGAGAGGCGAACACGACTCTTTCTCGCCTGTCTCGTCGATGAGTTCATTCGGCAGGGGTCATTGCCGAAACCTAAGCCCGACGAGGCGGATGCTGTTGTCGAGGTTGCGCTTTCTCTAGTGGGCTTCACTCCGGCGCGTGCACGCAAGTTGGTGAAGGCGCCACTGTCACCGCTTGGCGGACCCTCTCAGTAGTCGGCTGCAACGCCAACGAGACCATCAAGCGCGGCCTCTCGGATCTCCATACCTCGCTTGAAGACTGAGTGATTGTTATAGTCTTCGCGGCAGGGAAAACCACGATGATTCATGGAGGTGCTGAGTAATGAGGTTGAGGAGCTTTGTGGCCACCGCCCTTGCGGCGTTCGCGGGGGGACTTCTTGTTGTGCCAGCAGTTGTCGCGTGCGTCTTAGTACCGACGACGCTCAAGACACCGCCAACCGGGACGAGCATTGGCTCCCCGGCAAAGAACACGCTGTACTTCTGCCCGCGGGTGATCCAGGGTATTACGTTCCCAACGACGTTGACCAACGCGAGCGAACCCTGGGTGTCTGGGACCACGATCAATATTGCTGACATCCCCACGGTGCCCGGCTCGGTCAAGAGGAAGCACCGCTTCTCGATCAAGCTCACCTCGAAAAAGCGCCACCTGAAGGGGAATGGAATTCCGAACCATTCGTTTGGCCGGTTTCCGGTCCCTTCGAGCAGTGATGCTTATTCGTATTACGCTGCGCTTCCGGCGCAGGGTTATGCGAACGCTGCCGAGATACCAGTGCGTCAGTACGACATGTCGCTGACTGTGCCGCGGAACCCGAAGGTTCAGCCAAGGCCCTCTTGTATCGACTCGCTAGCTGTAGGCATTGCATCGCAGACCGGCGCCGCGATTCACGCGGAGGTCGCCGTGAGTGCTGACTTCAAGGCGGTCAGCCCAAGCGCGGCGCTGCCCTACGACAAGTGCTGGGGCCATCCGTACGCCGAGCAGTACCACTACCACGGCTTTTCGTGGAAGTGCTTCCCCAACCAGGGCAAGAAGGGTGAGCCATCGCCGCTATACGGCTACGCCGCCGACGGCTTCGGCATTTACGGGCCTTACAGCGAGGGACCTCGGCGTGGTGCTGTGACGGGCTCCACCCGCAAGCCGATCACGAATGCTCAGCTCGACGAATGCCACGGCCACTACGGCTGGATTCGTTGGGACGGCAAGAAGAAGCACATGTACCACTACCACACCAACAATGAGTACCCGTACACGATCGGCTGCCTGCGCGGCAAGGTCGGCCAGATGTCGACGGTGATGAGGCAGCTCGGTCACTAACGGGCTTCGGCTCCTTACGTGAGGAAGGATCTGGCCTTGCCGCCGCGCTAACTGCGGCGGCAAGCCTGTGTCCTAGTGAGGGTCGGCCGGGACCAGAGCTGCGACGCGGCGGGTTCTCCTGCGCGGCGTTTCAGGCCGGTCGCAGTGGAAGAAGACCTCGGGCTTGTCGAGGGTTTTGGTCGTCTCGATGACCACCAACGGTACGGCCCCGGAGGGGAGCTTCTGCTCGGCATCGAAGATGGCGAATTCCTGACCGGCCTCGACTCTGGATTCGATCTCGTCGATCTCCAGGTCGGCCTCGATCACGCGGCTCGCGTTCTTGATGATCGTCGGCGATCCCTCGGCCGCTGGGACCCGATAGACCTGATCCGGTTCGAGAGCCTCACTCAGGTTGAACGCGAACAGTTCGTTGAAGCTGTCGTCCTTACTTGCAACTGCGATCAGAGAAATGTCGCTCAACCCGGAAAGGCTCTCGGGGTCGCGAGGATCGATCGGTTTGGTCAAAACCGTCAGGCCGGCCTGCTCGACCTTTCTCGCCTCGTCGCTACCGACGGTCCAGAAGAGAACGTCTGTCCCGACCGAGGTCAGCGCCTTGCCGAGGGAGATTGCCCACTCAGGCGTGCCAATCACGAATATCGACGGAGCCCCCTTTCCGCTCAGACCCAGACGCTTGCCGACGAGCGGGCTGAGGATCGAGGAGACGAGAACGGTCCCGGCTATCACCAGGAATACGACAGGCACGATTTCGTCCGCTCCCTTTACCCCTCGGTCGACGAGGACCAGACCGAAGACCGGCGCGGTGGCTGCGGCTACGACTCCGCGAGCAGAGATGCTCATCATCATCGCCCGCTCCTTCCATGAGATCGGCAGGCCGAGCGTGGTCAACACCGCCAGTGGCCTGACCACGAAAGAGAGGAATGCGATCAGCGCAAGTCCGGGCAGACCGAGGGCGATCACCGCGTCGATGTCGATGTTCGCCGCCAGCAGGACGAAGAGGATCCCGAGCAGGATCGGGATGAGGGTCTCTTTGAAGGCATCGATGTAGCTGATATTCACCTTCCTCTGGTTGGCCAGCGCCACTCCCATCACCAGTGCAGCAGCCAGACCCGCATCCTGGAATACGAGGTCGGCAACCAGGAAGGAAGCGATGACCATCATCAAGGTTGCTGCAACCTTGTCGCGCCCCGAGAACCTGTGCGTCGCGAGTATCGGTACCAGCAGCGCCGTGAACACGAGGCCAGAGGCGACCCCCGTTATTGCCGTCAGGAAGAACTGTTCGATGCTGAAGGCAGTCAGTCCGTCGTTGGTCACCAGTGCTCCGAACACGACCACGGCGACGATCGCGCCGATCGGATCCATGATCACCCCCTCCCACTTGAGGGTTGCCCGTATTCGACTTGGGGGTTTGACGAAGTCGAGCAGGGGCAGGACTACGGTCGGGCCGGAGACGATCAGGATCGCCCCGATCAGCAGCGAGATGGATACCGGCAGGTCGAGGATGAGGATCGCGCCGAGGCTTCCGAGACCCCAGGTCACCAGCACTCCGAAGGTGACCAGTCTGAGCACTGCTGGTCTGACCTCATGCGGGAACTGATCGAACTTCAACTTGAGGGCGCCTTCGAACAGGATCAGGGCAACGATGATCTGTACGAGAGGCGAGAACGAGTTACCGAACAACTCTTTCGGGTTCACGATGCCGGTAACCGATTCGCCAGCTATCACGCCGATGGCCAGCAGCGGGACGATCACAGGGATCTTGGCCCAGCCACCGAACAGGCGCGCAAGCACCGAGAGGATTACGACCAGTGCGAGGCCGATGAGAAGTGTCTGAGAGCTCATCTAGGAGATCACGCCTTCGACTTCCCAGCGGGGGTGGTGTTTTCGAGGCTTTGGGCGATGTCTGATGATATGAGCCAACCCCAAGCCTTGGTTTTTGTCCGGCGACTTGAAGCAGCTCTTGCCGGAATTGCCGAACCTGCGGCTCGCTACTCGCCGGGATCAGACGACCAGAGCCCATCGATGAAGCGCTGGTCTTCGTCGTAGAGCCAGCACTCCCGCAGCTTTTCCTCTTCCACTCGGTAGAGGAGGACTCGCCGCACTCGACGCGGAGGGGCTCCAAGGTCTTCGATGGCGAGGATCGCGCCGAGGTTCTCCCCAACGAGTACGTCTTCTACCTCGATCAGCTTCCGCGATGCCCGCCAAGAGGCTTGGCCGAGTACCGCGAGGACCTCGTCCTTGCCGGTGTGGGTTCCTGCCAGGGGGCTCTCGCCCATGTAGTGGAGGACGATCTCGTCGTGATACATCTCGAGTACTCGCTCGAGATCACCTGCAAGCCAAGCGTCGGCGTAGGAGCGGAGCGTGTTTCGTGTCTCATTTGCATCTGCCATCGATCACGACCTTCCTCGC
>JBEIRY010000009.1:0-39572 GCA_040375675.1 Thermoleophilales bacterium
CCCCGATCAGCTCGCACCGCTGTCGGGCGTTCTTGCAGGCGGCCTCAGGAACCTGGCCGACAAGGGCGTGAACGCGCTTCTTGCACAACCGCAGATCCAGACCATCTGGGCTGATGCCAACGGCGTGACCCATCAGGCACTGGTCGACTTCCTCGAGGGTAATCCCGGGGCGCTCTCTGCCACCAACGGAAAGGTCACGCTCAATCTCCGGACGATTGCCAACAAGGTCGGAGAGAACTTCGGAGTGAACGACCTGCAATCCAAACTCCCACCCCAGGCAGCCAATCTCGAGCTCGCCGACTCAAAACAGCTGAAGAGCGCCCAGACCGCGGTCAAGGCACTCAAGGGCGCAACGCTGCTGCTCACGCTGCTCACCCTCGTCTTCTTCCTCTTGTACTTCGTGCTCGCCGAAAACCGCCGCAAGGCGGTTTCGCTCGCCGGTATCGCGTTCATCATCGTCGGCTTCGTCACCTTGATCGTGCGCTCGGTAACCGGGACCGCTCTCATCGGGCAGTTGGTCACCGATCCATCGGTCACACCGGCTGCCTCGAGCGCCTGGGCGATCTTGACGAGCCTGCTGCGCGACCAGTCCTGGGCACTCGTCTTCTACGGAGCAGTCGCCATCGTCGGCAGCCTTCTGGCCGGACCGAGCAAGTTGGCCACGAAGTGCCGAAAGTCGGTCGCTCCCTGGGCCCTCAGTCCAGCAGTGTCATGGATCGCATTCGCAGTAGTGATCCTGTTGCTCATCGCATGGGCCCCGGTAGAGGGCTTCCGCTACCTCTGGACCTCCATCCTGATAGTGATCGTCGCGGGCATCGGGTTCGAGTTCTTGCGCCGCCAGATCGCCCGCGAGTTCCCGAAAGCCAAGAAGCCTGACTGGGAGAAGGTGCGCCGAAATACCGGCAAGCGATTCAAAGGCTTCGGCCAAGAGGTTCGTGACAAGACCAGCGGAGTCCGCCACAAGGCAGAATCGATTGGCGGTGGTCGCAGATCACGCAAAGCCACCGACGCCCGCCTCAACGAGATTGAGCAACTTCAAGAGTTGAAGAAGTCCGGAGCGCTCACGGCCAAGGAGTTCGCGGCCGAGAAGAAGCGCATCCTCGGCAGCTAAGCACGGTCGCTGATTCTTCCGGCGGCCCTGCGATCTGCTCGATCAGTGACTAGTCGCCCGAGAACACTCCTCCGGGCCGCGACCACGCCATAGGCTCGTTCGACTATTCCCGGCATTGCACGCGCCATCCGGGCTGGCAACCGCCCGAATGGAAGGAGTTCCAGCAGCGGCGCAAAAGCCTCACCGGCCGAATAGCGACTGCCGGCGCTTACGAGGTGCCAGGAACCCAGTTTCTCCTCCTCGGAAATCCCGGCCAGCAGCTCACTGGCCTCGGCGGAATGGAGATCGAGCGGACGCAAGGCTCTCTTTCGATCGAGTCCGAGTACCTTTGCCGCTGACCATCGGCAGAAACGACAGCGCCCGTCGTAGAGGAGAATCCCTTCCGGCACCGCCGGGTTCTCCTAGGAATCCTTTGGTTCAGGAAGTTCCTGCGCGGCCGCCTCGTCGATCTTCAAAACCAGGCCACGCTCGTATATCTCATCGACCAGATCAGCCTCGACGTAGACATGGCGGCCCAAGGGCAGCAGCGCAACACGGATACCGTCGAAGATGTCGATGGACTCATCACGGAACACCTCGACCACGGTTCCGACCTTCTCTCTATCGGATGCAAAGACATCGTCTCCGACGGCAAGATCGAAGTACGAGGTTGGATTACCGAGATCCTCAGTCATTCGTCTCGAGCCTGAGTCCGAGAGGCTGGGTCGGCTGAACCCTTTTGGATGTGATGATTTCTTCGATGATCGGATTCTAGGAGCTTCTGTCCACGGAGACGCGTCCGGTCAGGGAGGGCCTCACCAATCCGGACAACCTGATCGGATGCTCGATGTAACGGTTAAGGGGTGAAATCCACCCGTGTGGGCATCTACCCTCCGTTACTTGCCTTCACTAGACCCCCTCTCCAGTGCACAGCTCAGCAGGCTGAGCGATGAAGAGCTGATCGCTCGAGTCGTCGATGCCCGGACGGCGGGTGACCGCGACGCCGGTATCCAGGCGATCGGTGTGCTCGCATTTGTCTACTTCGATCTGGTCTCGGCGCGAGTGGCCGCCAAGGTGCCACCTGACCAGGTCGACGACGTCGTGGGCGATGTCCTGATGAGTGCGATGAAGTCGAGCTTCGACGGGCGATCCCTCGGTGAGTTCCATAACTGGCTCCAGACCATCACCAAGCGTCGCATCGCCGACTTCTCTGAGAAGAACAAGCGCCTGAAACAGCGCGAGGGCAAACTCCCGGCTGAACATCAGGGAGAAGATGAGCAGGCACCTGATGGGTTCGGGGTAGAGGGTGGTCAGGAGGAGGCTGAGCTGATGGCGATAGTCCAGTCTTGCCGTGCAGAGGTCACCGAGGCTCACCACCAACGAGTGATCGAGTTGTACGGTCCGGTCGAGATGGGCTTCTACGGACTTTCTGCCCGTGACACGGCGAATATGGTCAATCAGGAATTCGGCACGAACCCGCAAGAGATGACCGAAGCAAACGTTCACAAGATCTATCAGCGATTCAAAGACGCCGTGCTCAAGGCGCTGGGCGAGGACTGACCGTGAGCAGGGTCGAGGAGATACTCGCGAAGTACATTGCGGATTTCGAAGCCGGAACCGCGGAGCTGCCCCCCTCCTACCTCGAGATGGTCGACGAAGGAAGTCGTCAGGAACTGGCGGCGGGTATAGACAGCTATCTCATGAACGCACCCAGAAGGGAATGGGATGCAGCGGCGTACGAGGCCTCGCAGGCCGGCCGTATCGCTGATCGTCTCTGGCGTTCTATGGACGGAGCGAGCGGCGAATGGCCGATCCTGCTCCCCCAACTCCGCGAGCGGAGGCGGCTGACTCGCCGCAAGGTCACCGAACGACTTGCTGCCTGGCTCGAAGCGCCGGCCGATGATCCAAGGGTCGCGAGCTACTACCACGAGATGGAACAGGGGCTGTTGCCGTGGAGAGGGGTTTCAGCGAGAGTCCTCGAGGGGCTGAGCTCGATCTTCGATGTCTCGGTCGAAGAGATAACTCTGGCTGCAAAGCGCGGTGGCGACGTACCTCCACCCCCTACGACAGAGGCAGCGATGGCGCGCGTCGGGGCACCGGACCCTCGGTACACAGGCGACCTCGATTCCGATGTCCCCGAAGACGCCGCCGGAATGGCCAGCCCGCCGATCGAGAAGCCGGCAACCGAGTGGGACGAGATCGATCGCGCTTTTCTCGGGGGCGACGAATGACCTCCTCCGGATCCGACCAGCGGCCGGTGCCCATCGAGGAGCTGGAGCTGCGGGCAGCCGAGGTGCTCGCGACCGTCCCCGATTACGTTTGGGACCGCAGGCAGCCGCCGGTGCCGATCGAGGAGATCGCCGACTCCTGCTTTGGCCTTCTCGTTCGAGAGGTCGAAGATATGTCGGCTGCGCCCGGCGCACCGCAGGTAGAACCTGGGCAATCGATCTCCGGGCTGCTGCTTGCCAGTCGCGGTGAGATCTGGGTCAACGCTGCCGAGGCGCGTGAGTGGCCACCACGAAAGCGATTCACCATCGCTCACGAACTTGGACACTGGATCTTGCATCGGACCGGCCAGCAAGCGCTCTTCTGCAGACATGGAAGCGTCGAAGAGGCCGACCGTCCAGAACTGCCTCCCGCTGAGGTGGAGGCAAACGCCTTCGCCGCAGCGCTGCTGATGCCCGCTGATCTCGTTCGAGAGCATCACCAGGCCTGCTCTGGAGATCTCGAACAGCTCTGCCTGATCTTCGATTCCTCTGAGCGAGCGATGAAACGACGCCTCGCTGCGGTAAACTGACTCGCGAGTCAACTTTCCCGCAAAAAGTAAGTATTCAAGCCAAATTCTCACCCGATCCGCCCTGACTCCAGCGCTCGGCAGTGAGAAGAACGGCAAGGAGGCTGAAATGGCCAGCACGGACACGACCAAAGCAGAAGAAGCGATAGAGCAGGCAACCGGCAACGGTGATGGTGGCGGCACCACCTTCTCGATGGAGCTCTCGCAGGACCAGATCGATATCCGGGACTGGGTCCACGGCTTCTCAGAGCAGGTCGTACGCCCCGCGGCGCACGAGTGGGACGAGAAGGAAGAGTTTCCGTGGCCGGTGGTACAGGAAGCAGCAAAGATCGGCCTTTACGGATTCGAATCGCTCGGCCAGTTCTTCAGCGACGAGAGCGGTCTCACCCTCCCCATCGTCAACGAGGAACTCTTCTGGGGCGATGCCGGAATCGGGATGGCGATCTTCGGAACCAACCTCGCCGTGGCCGCGATCTTCGGATCCGGAACACCTGAGCAGATCGGTGAGTGGATCCCGCAGTGCTACGGCAGCGTCGATGAGCCGAAGGTCGCTGCCTTCTGCTCCTCAGAGCCAGATGCCGGATCCGACGTTTCCGCGGTCAGGACTACCGCCAAGTACGACGAAGCGAATGACGAGTGGGTGCTGAACGGCCAGAAGGCGTGGGCAACCAACGGCGGGATCGCCGATATCCACGTCGTGATCGCCTCGGTAGATCGCGAACTGGGTTCGCGCGGACACGCTGCGTTCGTGATTCCTCCGGGAACCAAGGGCTGCGAGCAGGGCGCGAAGGTGAAGAAGCACGGCATTCGCGCCTCGCACACCGCCGATGTCCATCTGGACGACTGTCGTATTCCGGGCAACTGTGTTCTCGGCGGTAAGGAGAAGCTCGATGAGCGTCTTGCCAGGGTCAAGGAGGGCAAGAAGGCTCGGACCCAGGCCGCTATGGCGACCTTCGAGACGACCCGCCCGACAGTAGGCGCACAGGCGGTGGGAATCGCCAGGGCCGCCTACGAATACGCGCTCGACTACGCCAAGGAGCGTGAGCAGTTCGGTCGCAAGATCATCGAAAATCAGGCGATCGCCTTTGCGCTGGCGGATATGAAGCTCGAAATCGACGCTTCGAGGCTGTTGGTTTGGCGCGCCGCCTGGATGGGTCGAACCGGCAAGGAGTTCGCAAACGCCGAAGGCTCGATGTCGAAGTTGAAGGCAGGCGAGGTTGCGGTCAACGTGACCGAAAAGGCAATCCAGATCATGGGCGGCAACGGCTACTCGCGTGAGTACCCGGTCGAGCGCATGCACCGCGACGCGAAGATCTACACGATCTTCGAGGGCACCTCGGAGATCCAGCGGCTGGTCATTTCGCGCGCCATCTCCGGCATGCGCATCCAGTAGCAGCGCCGAAAAGAAGAGATTGAAAAAGGGGCCGTAACCTACGGCCCCTTTTTCGTGTTCAAGAGGTACACAAACACCCCCACAGGGAGGATGTACCAATGAGAAACAGAATCGGAAAAACGTTCTTGGTTGCGGTTGCGGCGCTTTCTATCGCCTCGGTCGGAACTGCAGCGGCAAGACAGGGAGCTGATGACCCAGCAAACGGAGGCAAGGCAGATCACCCAGGCAAGGGCGATCATGGCAAGGGTCACGACGGTAAGGGCCCGGTCAAGCAAGGCCAGCAGTACAACTTCCACGGCACCTATACGGGCACCGATGGGCTCGAGGTCGGTCAGGTATCGGTAACGATCACGAACGGAAACAAGTGGGTCAGGCGTTCCGGTCTGATCGGACAAACGGTCGTGTTCGATGCCTCAACTGCCCGCATCCGAGTCGCGGATGTGAACACCGACGGATCGACGAACCTGAACGATCTGGTGATCGGCGACGCGGTCCTGCTCCAGGCTCGACTGCCGAGAGTCCTGCCGCTCACCCCTCCGCTTAAGGCGTGGAAGGTAGTGGACAAGACCAACCCGCCGGTAGACAGCTCAGAGGGATCAGAGATACCCGGCTGATCGGAGTTATCGACAGACTTGTTCTGTGAGGGGCGGGGGCCCACACAGAACATCGAGAGGCCGGTTCCGCAAGGAGCCGGCCTCTTCAGTTTGCGGCATCAATAAGGAGGAATGATCCCGGCGTCTTCGAGCGCACGCTCGAGATCCGAGTAGAGAGTAAGGCGAACCAGACGACCTTCCTTCTGCTCATGGCGATGTGCGAACGGCTCGTCGACCTCTGCCCCACCATCAGTTGGCTTCACGCGCAAGCGCCCGAGTACCACAAACCCTCCGGAGCCGAACACCACACCCTGAGGCTCGAACGCGTCCTCTTCGAAGATCTCTTCCATCTGCTCCCGCCAGCGGACATAACCCTTGGCCCCACGATAGGTCTCCCCTGAGAGGAATTGCGCTTCGCAGTGAAGTTCGAAACTCCGATGGACCAGACCAGACGCTGCGGGATCGCCGTCACGCTCGAATTCGGCATAGATCCTCCTCGCTGCGTCGAGAGACGCACCTGTCTCCGCCTCCTCCATCGCAGCGTTGAACTGTCGTTCTAGGGACTCTGCGTCCTGTCTCGCCACGGTGCGCAACTCTACGCTCGTCGGCGGATTCTCGCTTTCACGCCAAGCCTCTCACGCCTGCGCAGGCGTGGCTCAAAAGGCCGATTTACCTCCTACGGAGTAGCCTCAGGAGAACTTGCCGACTCCTCCAAACATCCTGCTGCTGATCACCGATCAGCAGCGCCGGCCGATGCACTGGCCCGACGAGCCAGGTTGGCTACGTCAGTTGATGCCGAACGATCAGGCAATTTCCGATACGGCGGTGACCTTCGAGCGCGCCTTTACGGCAACGGCAATGTGCTCGCCCAGCCGAGCGAGCATCCTGACCAGCCTCTACCCGGCTCACCACGGAGTTGACCTCACCTTGACCGCGGGCGACCTCAAGCCAAACCGCCGTAACTCTCCCGCGGTGATCGAGAAGATGAACGAGTTGATGAGGGAAGGAGTCGTCGATCGCGACCGACTTCTTCGAACCTTCGTCCGTGGGATGTTCGATATCGGACCTCACTCGGGCGGCGAGCCAGAGCTACCGATAGACATTCCAAGCCTCGGAAATCTGATGGGAGCTGCCGGTTATCACGTCGCCTACCGCGGCAAGTGGCACTTGACCCACGCGCTCGGTACACCTGAAGAGACCGGAATGCTTTCGGGCTGGGGAGACGCCGACATGGTCCGACTCTCCGAGGATTACGGGTTGCTGGGCTGGGAGCCACCGGATGCGGGAGAGAACGCCAAGGCGGAGAACTTTGGTGGAGGCAACGCAGGACGACTTGGCGTCGGCTGGGACGAGGAGTACACGCGGCAGGTCGAACACTTCCTCGCAGCCGAAGACCTTCCCGAACCATTCTGTCTGATCGTCAGCCTGGTCAATCCACACGATGTACTCGGATACCCGGACTCTTATCTGGCTGGCGGCTTTGCGCGAGAAGATTTCGCCGACCTGAATGTAGAACTACCCGAATCGGTCGACGAAGACCTGACCAACAAGCCCGATGTCCACGCCCTGATGCAGATGGGAACGACCGCCTACATGGGGCCGGTTGAAGACCGTCAAGCGCGACTCGAGTACGTGAACTTCTACGCGCATCTGCATCGCGTGGTGGATGAGAAGATCGGCCGAATCCTCTCGGCTCTCGGACCAGCCGACGACCCAGGTTCCCTGCGTTCACGCACCCTGCTCTGCCGTATCGCCGATCACGGCGAGATGGGGATGTCACACGGCGGCCAGCGCCAGAAGATGTTCAACGCCTACGAAGAGACGATCAACATCCCACTCGTCGTCTCCAACCCCGTGCTGTTCCCGAAGGCAAGCACCAGCAACGCGCTGGTCTCTTTGATCGACCTGCTTCCAACCTTCCTCGGGGTTGCCGGGTCAGATGACTCAAACGCAATTGGTGCGATGCAGGGAGAGGATCTGCGCCCGATCCTCTCCTCACACGCCGATCCTGGTCGTGAGGAGGTACCTGCCGCAGGAGCTGCCTTCGACTCGATTCTCAGCGCCGAGGCAGCCAGCACGGTCAGAGAGGCGGTCCACTTCACCTTCGATGATCATCAGGCAGGTACTGCGCTCCAGAACGGAGCCGGCCAGCCCAACAGGGTCAGGACCGTGAGGACCGAGAACGCCAAGTTGAGTCTCTACTTCGACCCCGAGGGCAAGAGATCCAACGAGTACGAGCTTTACGACCTCGACCGGGATCCGATCGAGGTCGAAAACCTGGTCGACTACCGAAGCGGCGAGCCCCTCGATCAGTCCAATCAAACCCTCAGAAAAGAGATGGGCGAACTGCTCGAGGTAACCATGGAGACGCTGGGAACTTCGCCCGCCAGATCAACCGGAGCAAGCACAGAGAGTTGATCTCTAGACGCCCGCGACGTTACGGGTAAAGCGAAGGATTATCTCGGAGACGAGACCAGGATCTTCCGACATCGGAACGTGGCCCAGCCGCTCCAGCTTGCGCAGCTTGGCGGTCTTGATCCGGGCGGCCATCCGGCGCCCCTGAGCCGGCGACAGCAGCTTGTCGTTGGTGCCCCAGAGGATCAACACCGGACAGGTGATCTTGTTCAGCCCCGATGCCGGCTCTGAGGTGATCGACCTGTAAGCCGAATCGAAACCCGGGCAGCGGGCAAAACTCGCTGTCGCTTCAGCAGCTACCTCGGGCGGGACCAGATCCGGCTTGGCAGACACGAGTCCGAGAGCAGCCCGCCTTCCGTATCGGGTCCGGAAAGGGAGGGACCCGAGCGGAGCGATCATCCTGGCAGCAATCCTCTGTGCTCTTATAGCGATGATCTCTCTGCGGCCCTCGGACTCATTGAAGGCGCCATGTGGAGAGATCGCGACCACACTGAAGGCTTTACGGCGACGAGCCAGCTCGAGCGCGAGCCTGCCGCCCATGGAGTTACCGACGAAGTGCGCCCTCTTGATCCGAAGCCTCTCCATCGTCTTTTCGACCGCGCGAGCCTGCGCCTCGATCGATACATCGCCGTCGTCAGGCATCGGTGATTCACCAAACCCCGGAAGGTCGATCGCGACGACCTTGAAATGCCTGGACAGAGCGGGGACGATCGGATCCCAGACCCTGCGGTTGGACCCGAGTCCGTGCAGCAGGATCATCGGTGGACCGCTGCCGGTGCGGTCGAACGCAAGCTTCGGATAAACCTTGCGTGGTCTCCGCTTAGCCGGCGACTTCTTGTCTTGCTTTGCTCTTGCCGTTTCGGTGGCGATTTTTGCGTCTCTCCCGATCGATGCTGCGCAGGTAAGGCCAGAAGTCGACTTGAATAGTATGGCGTTTCGATGAGACGTAACGCCGCTGCATTCGTGCCTGCTCACGCCTGATCTCCTCTCGCATCTCGTCTGGATCAGGCAACGCGCATTCACCTGTGAGCAGATCCGCTATCCACTCCGACTGGCGCTCGGCGATGGGCATGATCGCTCCAAGCGGCTGTATGAAACCGACGAAGTAGAGGCCAGGATGCTCTGGGGAAGCGACTCGCTGGTAAAGCTCCAGCTGGTTGTCGGGCGCCGAGAAGAAGTCCGGCTGGAAGAAGGGGAAGGTGACCTTGTAGCCGGTGCAGTAGATGACGAGATCTATCTCCTCTTCGCTGCCATCGTCGAATTTCACGGTCTTTCCTCCAGTGAACTCCGCGATGTTCGGCTTGACCGTGATGGCGCCGTGTCCAAGGCGCGAAAGCAGCTCAGAGGAAACAGTGGGATGCGCCTCGAGAATCCGATGGTCGGGTTTCGGGAGCCCATAGTCGGTCATATGTCCCTGAGCCCCTCTCAAGGCTTGCGAGTAGAAGAACCTCTGAACCGGGAGCGGCAGCCGCGAAAGCAACTTGGGCGCTCCGGCCTGATCGAGCGGGATACCTCGGAGGTACTTCGGGATCACGAATGCGCCTCGGCGCATTGCAAGGATCGTCTTCTCGGCATTTCGAGACGACTCGACCGCAATGTCAGTTGCTGAGTTCCCTATCCCGAGCACCAACACCCGCTTGCCTGCAAGCGAAGTCGGCTCCTTGTAGTTATGAGCGTGGATCTGCTCGCCAGAAAAAACGTCTGAACCGGGAAAGGCCGGCTCTGGCAGGCGCGGATCCCAGTGGTGGCCGTTCGCAACCAGAACCGAGGAGTACCAGCGCGTGTCCTCGTTACCGTCGCGATCGCGCCAAGAGACCCGATAGCCGTCTCCCTCGGGTTCGACCGAGGTCACCTCGGTACGAAAACGAATGTGTTCTCGAATACCGAAGTGATCGACATACGAGTCGAAGTAATCGGAGATCTGTTTGTGGCTCGGATAGTCGGGGTAATCGTCCGGCATCGGGTACGACGCATAAGACATCAGGTCGCGCGAGGTGTTGATGTGGAGAGATCGGTAGGCGGCCGACATCCCGTTGTCATTCAGATACCGCCAGTTGCCCCCTACGCCCGAGCCCTTCTCGAAACAGTCATATGCAATTCCCTTGGCCCCGAGTACCTGACACGAGGCGATCCCGGATGACCCTGCGCCGATGATGCAGACTCTCGCCGAATCATCTCCGCGCACTCCGTCCGCAGCAGCGGAGTCGTTGTGCTGAGTTACGGACTGATCTTTCACAGTCCAGAGGGTACTACCGCGTGAGCACGATCCGAATCTCTAGAGACCGCTCGGGTGCCGCGCTACGAAACCTGCTGAAGAGCGCATCATCGTGCTCCACCTCGGGCCATTTCCACCGGTCATGCTGGTGTCCCAACGCAGGCCTGCGATGACCGCATAGGTGTGACCAGAGTTGGCGAAGACCGTGATCCAGTTGCCCGCGCCGGGCGATCCCCAGAACTCGAGACCGGTCGAGTCGAGCGGGCTCGAGAGCAGTCCGCCGCCGTGCAGCGCGTAGCTGACGGCACCAGAGCAGTCATATCCCGAGTCACTGAATGACCCATGTCCCCCGCCCCAGATGTAAGGCAGAGAGTTGATCCGGTTGGCAGCCTCGATCGCACCGCGAACTGCCAGCGGAGCGCCTGCGGGGGCGATCGCATCGCCGTTCGAGAGCAACTTCGCGCGCTGTCCCGGTAGAGGTGCCCCCACCTGACCCAGGTCGTGCTCGAGTGCCTGTTGGCGCCCCTCGAGAGCAGCAAGGGCCTGCTCGCGGGAAGACTTCGCGGCGGCGAGCTCGCTCTTTCGGGCCTCCAACTGAGCGCGGGCGTCGGCGAGTTTGGCTCGCTGACGCGCGACCTCATCGCGCGCCTTCTTTGCCCGAGCGCGAACCTCGCGGAGCCTGGTCACGATGCGATGGATCTTCACCTTGAGAGCACTGACACGGGTGATCACAGCTTCGTCGGCCGAATGAACGCTCTGCAGGTAATCGGCGCGAGCGATCAAATCGCTCCAGCTCTCTGAGGTCAGGATGACGCTCAAGGTGTCCTGCTCTCCGGATTTATAGATCTGTACCAGCAATCCTTCCAGCGCTGAGATCGCTCTGTCCAGACGGGCGCGAATCCTGCGCAGATCTTCTCGTTCCGCTCTGTACTCGGCATTTGCCTTGTCGAGCTCAGCCTGACGGTCGTCGAGTACCGCCTGCACCGATGCCTCTTCCCTGCGCAATTGAGATTCTTCGCCGATCAGATCGTTGATCTTCCGGTTCTGCACCTGGATCGCAGCGAGAACAGAACCCTGCTGCGCACTGATTTGCTGAAGCTCATCCATCTTCTGCTGCGCCACCGTCTTTGCGGCCTCCGCTGAGTCACGCGAAGCGAGACCGATCAAGCCGCAGGCGCAGGCAAGGAGCAAGGCGAGGCAGAAAAGGGCCAGGCGACCAGTGATCGGGCGCCGCGGAGCTCTGCCGCAAACCGGGTTGCTCGAATCATTTTTGAGTATTGGAGTCATCTCGAAAGACGGCCCAGACACCTGAGGTGCCCAGCCGCTCACTGCAAGCTAGAGGGAGGCCGACCTCGGCTCGGCAGGATCCGGCCCGATGCAACCGGCTTTGCGCCTGAACTCTCGCCTGAACACGCCTGAAGCAGCCAGTCGTGCCATTCTCTTGATCAGCCCCTAGGCGGGGTGAGCATCCATGAAACCCGTCGCAGAACAGACAATCCTGATCACCGGCTCGACCTCGGGCCACGGACGAGCTCTCGCCGAGATGCTCGCCGAGCAAGGTGCGACGGTGTTGCTCCACGGGCGCAGCGATGATCTCGGCGAACAGGCGGTGGCCGAGATATCCAAATCCACCGGCAACGACAAGCTGCGCTTCTACCGCGCAGACCTCTCATCACTCGACGAGGTGCGAGATCTTGCAGCGCGGGTTCAGGAGGACTACGACCAGCTCGACTGCCTGGTCAACAACGCAGGAGTCGGTGTTGCTGACTCCGGCGGAGGCGGCAGGATGATCAGTCGCGACGGCAACGAGCTCCGCTTCCAGGTCAACTACCTGGCGCCGTATCTCCTCACTCGACTGTTGCTGCCGCTTCTCCGTGATTCAGCGCCAGCGAGGATCGTCAATGTGTCCTCGGCCGGGCAGGCGTCGATCGACTTCAACGACCCGATGCTCGAACACCGCTACGACGGACTCCAGGCATACGGACAGTCGAAACTCGCTCAGGTCATGGATACGATCGAACTCTCCGAAGAGCTCGATGCCGCAGAGATCACCGTCAACTGTCTCCACCCCGCCACCTATATGGACACCGAGATGATCCGGGTCGCCGGGGTAAACCCTGCGAGCACTGTCGAGGAGGGAGCCGAGGCTACTTTGAGACTGGTCGTCGAACCATCTCTCGAAGAAACCAGCGGGCTCTACTTCGACCATCAGCACGAATCCGCTGCCCACTCACAGGCCTACGACGAAGATGCACGGACCAAGTTGATGGTCCTGAGCAAGCGGCTCACCGACGCCTGAAGATCAGATCTCGGCGCTCTACTTGAAGGCCTTGTTCTTGAGGAATGGGATCAGGGTCGGGAATAGCTTGTTCTTGCCTGGCGCTCCGAGCAATGGATCGAGGTGGCTCTGGCCGAGCCTGTCGCCAAGCGCACCGCGCGAGGCATTGACCAGTACAGACTCGGAAGGAGTGATGGCGGTGAAATCGATCATCGCGTTCAAACTCGAAAATGCCTGCTCGTTTGTCAGCGCAGTCCCGAAGCCAGTTCGCAGCCCATAGAGCGGAACATCGATCCCGGCGCCATGCCATACGCGCAGGCCGAGTGCGTCCTCGGCCTCGCCGTCATCAGCCTGAGTCTGGCTGAGTGACGCCCCGTATCCGCTGTCCAGCGAAAGACGTCGTGGGAAGTACCACTCCACCGCATTGGCAGGCTCTTGACCGAATGCTTCTGCAACCCGCGCGACAGACGTCACGCCCCCGTCTACCCAGTCACATGGCTTGGCTGCTCCGGCGCCGCACCCTGGTTTGAGCGAGCCGCCATTGACGTGGATCAAGCTCAGTGCAGGCGACGACGTATCTCGATCGAAGGCGTAACCAACGATTCCCCGGTTTGTAACCGGGAACCCGGGATCGATGAACGAGGGCAGGAGGAAGTAGTTACGCAGCCGCTCCGCCGATCCGGTCGGATCGAGCTTTGCGTAAACCGCTCCGATCTCGGCAAACAGACCTGTGGATGCGGCAGGAAGACCCGCGCCCACCAACCTGAGCCAGGGTGAACTGGAGAGAGGATTCGCCGTTCCTGTGCAGGCAGTGGACGCGTCAGTCGAGTCGACCGGAGTCTGGCCGTTCAATCCACAAGAGGCGGCGGCGGCGGTTGCGTCGTCGTTGGAGCTCTTGCCACCACCGTCGATCAGGACCAGCCCGTCGATGAAGCTGTAACCGGGCTGCCCGTTGAAGTCCCATCCAGCGTAGATCGCTGCGAGGTTGCCGCCAAGCGAATGCCCACCGAGCACGACCTTGCGCTTCTGCGCCCGTGCCAGTTTGACTACGGCGTGGAGGTCCTCGACCGACGTGGCAGTGCCAAGCTCGTCTGCCCAAGCGCCGTCCGCGGCTTCGTCACGAAGCGCAACGTGGTCACCCGGTGAGAGCAGATCCAGGTAGTAGGCGAACATCTTGCTTAGCGCCGCTCGGCGCACCGCCAGCGGCTTCTTGGCGGTTGCGAGCGTCTGTTTGAAGACTGCGGTGTCTTCGAGGATCTGGGTGCGGCGATCGACCGACCAGACCTGCAGGCTCGGCACCTTCTTGACCAACTCACGGGCCATCAAGGTGAAGTCGCCCGCTCCGCCCTGAGTACCCGGGGTGAGGATCAGAACCTTCTTGCCGCTGGCCGGTCCGATCTGGCGAACCTGGACCTTGTTGCAGGAAATGCCAGGGGGGCAGGGGCCTGACGGTGTGTTGACCGTGATCGTGCTCTCGCGGGCCGAGGCCGTGCTGGCCGAGAAGGCAAACAGACATGCAACCGCTGCCAACGAAATACCTGCTCTGGTCTTGACTTTCACCCTCATCCCCCTGTTTAGGTAGTACGAAAACACCCAGACGACTTGCGCCTACTTGCGCCCGTCTCTCCAAACGAGCGTGTCGAAGAAAACAACCCTCGACGCGTCGAAGAGTAGCGGCTTGCGGCGGATAGAGATACTTGCTTTAGGATCGTTTGGATGTTCAAACCACACACCGACAACGAACAATTCTGCGATGTAGGGCGCGGCATCACGCTCTGCTACGAGGCATTCGGTGACAGCAAGAATCCTCCTGCGATCTTGATCATGGGCCTTGCGACCCAGATGATCGGCTGGAACGAGGATTTCTGTCAGCAGTTGGCCGACCGTGGCTTCTACGTGGTTCGCTTCGACAATCGTGATGTAGGCCGCTCGACCCATATGCCCTCTCGGGCTCCCGGGAACCTCCAGTTCCTGACCAGGCGGTTCGACGAGGATCTCTACACCCTCTCCGACATGGCCGAGGACACAGTCGGCCTGCTCGATCAGCTGGGGCTCTCCCCCGCTCACGTAATCGGCGCTTCGATGGGAGGAATGATCGCCCAGGAACTCACGATCAAATATCCCGAGGCTGTGCGCTCACTCACCTCGATCATGTCCAGCACCGGAAGCAGCCGACACGGCCAGCCATCTGCACCCATGTACAAGCACTTGCTGAGTCGCCCGCCACACAACCGGGACGAGTTCATAGAACGAGCCGTGGAGGTATTCGGCTCGGTCGGCTCGACCGGATTCGAGGTCGACCCGGACTGGATCCGCGACCGCGCAGCACGAAGCTACGACCGCGGATACGACGTAACCAGTAGCGCCCGGCAGTTGGGGGCGGTACTCAAGTCAGGTAGCCGCCTGAGTAGCTTGAGCAAGGTCCAGACACCAACGCTCGCGATACACGGAGACGTCGATCCGCTGATCGACGTCTCGGGTGGTCGCGCAACCGCCGAGGCGATACCTGGAGCCGAATTGCTGATCGTCGAGGGAATGGGACACGATCTGCCCAGAGACGCGTGGCCACTGATTCTCGACCGAATCGCGGCTCATGCCCACGCGGCAGACCGAAGCAGCGGTCGCCTCAGCAGTAAATCCGCTTAGCAAGCGGAATTTCAGAGTCCGTAGGTGCCGGTTGGTAGGATGCCTCTCCCGCACGAGTGATCGAGTGACGGCGGGAATACAACGACACTTCGCGCAGTCACCAACCAAAGGCAGCCTTCGCGAAAGCAAGATCAACCGCGAAGGAGCAAAGGAACTGATGGCACAGACCAAGAGCAAGAGCAAGGCCAAGAAACCAGCAACCCCACGTAAGCCGGGAGCCAAGCGCTCGCGCAGTTGGAGGTGCTCGAGTTGCGACATGTCCGTCAGCTTCGAAGCCGGCAAGGCCCCAAAGCGCCCCGATGGTTGGTCCAAGCGCGGCGGCAAGTGGCTCTGTCTGCGCTGCAGGCGTGAAGAGGTAATGGACAAGGCCGGTCAGGGTCCTGAGGGTTGGGCTTCGCGCAGGCACGCACTGATCGAGTTCGAGCTGCTCAGGGATCGTGAGGCGACCGAGATGGAGATCGCCAAGCGCGCCAGTTGCTCGACCGCGGTCGTCCGCAAGGTTCGAGCAGCGCTCCGTGAATCGGGCAAGCTGCCCGAGAGCGCAGCTTCACGCTCTTAGTTCCGAACCTCGAACCAACGCGACTAACGCGCGATCCATCCCCCGTCTACGACGAGGGTGTGTCCGGTTACGTAGCTGGAAGCCTCCGAAGCCAGAAAGATGAGTGCTCCGTCGAGCTCATCTGGGGCGCCCACCCTCCCAAGGGGAGTTCGCGACTCGACGAACTCGAGTCCCTCGGCACTCCCGAGATCCGATGCGGTCATCTCGGTCTCGAACCACCCGGGTGCTACCGAGTTGACTCTGATGCGCTCAGGCGCCCACCGCACCGCCAACTCTCTGGTCAGGTTGATCACGGCTCCCTTCGATGCCACATATGAAGGACTGTCGGGTCCATCGCCTGCGACCAACCCGCTGATCGAAGAAATCAGTATCACCGAGCCACCTCGCCCTTTCATCCTGCGGTAGGCAGCAGCCGCGCATAACCAGGGGCCGATCGAATTCACCTCCATCACTTCCCTGAACGACTCGGCTGTTTCCGGCTCTTCAGCGACCTGCGGTGCCACTCCAGCGCAGGCCACCATCACATCGAGCGAACCGAACTCCTCTATTGCGGCCTCAGCCAGTACCTCTACCGAAGATTCATCGGTCACATCACATGCGACCGCAACTGCCTCCCCACCTGAGGAGGTGACCCTCTCCACCACCTCGGCAAGTCGGTCTTCTCGCCTGGCGCCGAGCACGACCTTGGCCCCGGCTGCAGCAAGTACCTCGGCAAAACGTGCTCCGAGGCCAGAGGAAGCACCTGCAACCACAGCGACCTTGCCTTCGAGGGAGAAGATCTCACCGGATGAGGAGATCACCGGCTACTGATCCTTTTTGGGAGGTAGCGGAACGAAGGAACTGGTGCGACGAATGTAGTCCGCATAGCCTGGCCGCCTCTCTGCAATGTCTGACTCGAGCAGCGCTGCACCCGAAACTCTGACCAGGAAGAGCGTCATCAGCGCCGGTCCGACGAGGGTCCACCAGGCTGCACCCGCCCCTACGGCGACGAGCCACAGCGACCACCAGACGACCGCGTCGCCGAAGTAGTTGGGATGGCGCGTGTAACGCCAGAGGCCCCGATCCATCACCTTCCCCTTGCTCGATGGGTCGCGCTTGAAGGCAGCGAGCTGAGCATCACCCGTTGCCTCGAACCCGATGCCGATAACGAAACCTGCAACGCCAACCCAGGAAAGGATGGAAAGGGCATCGATCTGAGCCCCCAGCGACTGGACCGGCAGGGAAACCACCCAGCCGATTGCGGCCTGAAGGAAGAAAACCCCGACCAGAGACCAGAGCCAGAAGGTGGCAGGTCGCTTGGCCCGCATCGCCTGATAGCGCCGATCCTCTCCGTGGCCGAGATTGCGCCAGGCCAGGTACCCCGAGAGCCTCAGCCCCCAGATCGAGACGAGTATCGCTACTAGCAGCGAGGCGTCGCTTCTCTCGCCCGCTGCATAGACAGCCCAGGCAACGGCAACGAAGACGAGACCCCAGGCGATGTCCGCGAGTGATGCATCGCGAACAGGCAGACTGATCAGCCAGGTCACGACCATGACTCCGAATGCTGCAATTGCTCCAGCGAGGAAAACGTTCACCTTGAGAAGCCTATTCAGGTGCCGGTGCAGGTGATGCCACCACCGCGGCCGAGGCGCAAGTGGCAACAGCGAGATCCAGATCCTCCTTTGCTACGCCAGCCAAGTCAGGTGAGTCGAGGTCCAACTCGAGCATCGGGGGTGACTCCGGATCGAGTCCCAGGATGCGTCTGCCGTTGACGACCATCTCGCCCCAGAGATCACCGCTTTCCTCTAGCGGTCCGAAACGACTCTCCGAGGCGCGACGGGCCAGCGTCTCGAACTCTCTGCACTCCTCGAACGGATCAATCCGAACCTGAGAGTCAGAACCTATGGCTACTGGAATTCCAAGCTCGCGATAGCGGTCAGAGGGAGGAAACCCGTCACCGAGGCTGCCCTCGGTGGTAGGGCACCCGACAACCGTTGCGCCCGAGGATGCGAGCAGGCCTAGGTCGTCGTCGGAGACGTGGATCGCGTGGACAACGCCTGTCCTGGGCGAAAGAAAGCCGGTCTTGTCCAGCAATTCGATCGGCGAGCAGGCATGCTCTGCCTCGCATTCGGCGAGTTCTCGGCGCTGCTCGCTTGCGTGGACATGCAGCGGCAGGTTGTGATCGCCCGCGTAGGCAGCGATGCCCTCGAGCCAAGCTGCCGGCACCGCGCGGACGCTGTGCGCTGCAACACCGACCGAAACACCGGTCTTGTCGGCTGCCCACTCGCGGAGGCCATCGACTCGGGACAGGAAGGTCTGCAAATCGGCATCGCAGAACCGTCGCTGCCCTCCCTCCGGAGGCCTGTCGGCACCGTCCCAGCCGTTGCGGTTGTAGGCGGCGGGAAGCATCACGATCTCGATCCCGGCGGCAATGGCAGATTCCGCAACAGCTTTCGCGAGTTCATTCGGGTCCTCATACGACGAGCCGTCTGGTCGATGGTGAACGTAATGGAACTCGCCGACCGTGCCGTAGCCAGCTGCGCGCATATTCGAGAAAGCACGAAGTGAGACCTCGCGAATCGAGTCCGGGTCCAGGCGATCTGCGAGTGCAAACATCTCGGTCCGCCAGCTCCAGAAGTCGTCATGGCGCATTGCCTCGGGGGCGGGGCGCTCTGCGGCTCCGCGCAGGTCGATCTGGAATGCATGCGAGTGCGCATTCGGCATCGCCGGGATCGAGTGAAGGCTCATCCGGTGACCCTAGATTCGAAATCTGGGCGAAGGTGGACGATCTCTCCGCCGACGATCGCGCACGCCACCGGGTTGTGGCCAAACCGGTATGGAAGCGCCTCGATCGGACCATCGAGGATCAGCAAGTCGGCACGCTTTCCTACCTCGATAGATCCGGCCTCCTGCTCCAAACGCAACACCCATGCGGCGTTGAGAGTCGCGGCCGCGAGCGCCTCGCGAGCGCTCCAGCCGTAGCGTCTGACTGCGAGACCGATGACCAGCGGCATCGAGACGATTGGTGAGGTGCCCGGGTTGGCATCGGTTGCAAGCACGCAGATCGCACCGGCGTCCGAGAGCTGACGAGCTGGAGCGGTGTCCTCGTCGCCGAGGAACTCGGCGCCTGGCAGCAGCACAGCAGCGCACTCGGTACTTGCAAGCTCGGCCAAGTCGTCGGCATGCAATCGGGCAAGATGGTCGACCGATCTCGCGCCAGCCTGTATTGCAACAGGAACAGACCTGTTCTGGTTGAACTGCTCGACATGTGCGCGAAGGTCGAGACCGGCAGCCCGGGCCATCTCACCGACCCGGCGGAGGTCATCGTTTCCGAACGCCACGCTTTCCACATAGATGTCGAGGGCACTGGCACCGGTCTGGGCTATCTCGGGAATCGCCTTCTCGACTTCGTCCAACCACGATTCCGCGGTCTTGCCCTCGGGTATTGCGTGAGCGATCAACGCTGTGGAGCGGGTCCGCTGGGGAACCCTCGAACCGAGCTCGGCAGCCAGACGAAGTGATCGAAGCTCAGCCTCGATCGTGAGCCCGTAGCCCGACTTGCACTCGAACGCGGTGGTTCCATGGGAGAGCATCTCCTGGGCGAGCAGGCCGGCCTGGTCGAGTACCTCTTCGTCGGTGGCGCTCGCAAAGGCCTCGGCCGATGACTTGATTCCTCCTCCCTGCCGCGCAATCTCCTCGTAGGGCACGCCGGTCACCTTCATCTCGTACTCGGATGCTCTCCAGCCCGCAAAGGGCAGATGGGTGTGGCAGTCGACGAACCCGGGGATCACTGAACAGCCGGTCGCATCGATGCCGATCCTCGAGTCAGGTGAGGCCTCGAGTATCGAGATCCTGTCGCCGGATGTGCTGACCGAGGCCGGGCCCGCATCGAACCCCTCCGCCTCATTCAGACGACAGAACGGCATCCCATCTTGCGGTGGGCGCAGTACCTGCGCCGCCTCGGAAATAGAAATGGAGGGCGCAGACAAACTCAGGACCCTCCCGCGTCCGCTCCGAGCATCGGGATGTTGAGATCGGACTTCTCGGCGAACTCGATCGCCCCCGGATACCCGGCATCGACATGGCGCACCACACCCATACCCGGGTCGACGGTCAAGACCCGCCCGATCCTCTCGGCGGCGAGATCGGTTCCGTCGGCGACCGTGACCTGCCCGGCATGGATCGACTTGCCCATTCCCACTCCGCCCCCATGGTGGATCGAAACCCAGCTTGCCCCGCAGGCAGTGTTGATCAGCGCATTCAACAGCGGCCAGTCGGCGACGGCATCAGACCCGTCAGCCATTGCCTCTGTTTCCCGCTGCGGGGACGCAACCGAGCCGGCATCGAGGTGATCTCTGCCGATCACGATGGGCCCCTTCAGCTCGCCAGAGGCAACCATCTCATTGAACCTGAGGCCGGCCCTGTCGCGCTCGCCGTAGCCGAGCCAGCAGATCCTGGCTGGTAGACCCTGGAACTGGACCTTCTCCGAGGCCAGCTCGATCCATCGAGCAATGTGCTCCTGATCGCCGAAGAGATCGAGAATCGCCTGATCGGTCTTGTGGATGTCCTCCGGATCGCCAGAGAGGGCGACCCATCTGAACGGACCCTTCCCTTCGCAAAACAGCGGGCGAATATAAGCCGGTACGAAGCCCGGATACTCGAAGGCATCCTCATCTCCATGCTCGGCGGCAACTCCTCTGAGTGCGTTTCCGTAGTCGAAGGCCTCCGCGCCTCCACGGCCGAGATCACGGATGGCCGCGACATGAGCGAGAACGCTCTCCCCCACTCTCTCGAGGTACTGATCCGGATCGCTGGTGCGGAGAGCGTCCGCCTGCTCGAGAGTCATCCCCGCGGGTATGTAGCCGTTGAGCGGATCGTGAGCCGAAGTCTGGTCTGTGACCACATCGACCTCGACCCCGCGCCTGACCAGCTCAGGGAGAATTTCGGCGGCATTTCCGAGCAGACCGACCGAGAGGGGACGACCAGCCTTTGCGGCGTCTGCAAGGCGGGCCAGCGCGTCGTCGAGATCGGCTGCCCTCTCATCGAGGTAGCCGGTCTCCAATCGTCGCTCGATCCTGTGAAGGTCGACCTCGATACAAAGGGCCGTACCTTCACACATGGTCACCGCAAGAGGCTGAGCGCCACCCATTCCCCCCAGTCCCGCGGTTACGACCAGCTTCCCCTTGAGGGTGCCGTCGAACCGCTTGCGGGCGACGGCGGCAAAGGTCTCGTATGTGCCCTGGAGAATTCCCTGAGTCCCGATGTAGATCCAGGAACCGGCGGTCATCTGGCCGTACATCATCAGGCCGGCCGCGTCCAACTCGCGAAAGTGCTCCCAGTTGGCCCAGTCCCCAACCAGATTCGAGTTGGCGATCAGAACACGGGGTGCAGCCGGCTGGCTGTCGAAGACGGCAACCGGCTTTCCGGACTGCACGAGGAGGGTCTGCTCGGCACCGAGAACTTGGAGCTCCTCCTTGATCGCGCGGTAGCAAGCCTGATTCCTGGCAGCCTTGCCGATTCCTCCGTAGACGATCAGCTCATCGGGCAGCTCGGCGACATCGGGGTGGAGGTTGTTCTCGAGCATTCTCAGGGCAGCCTCCTGTTCCCATCCCTTACAGCGCATCCCAGCGGTACCGGTGCTCATCTGAGCGCTCCTTTCGTTGCGTTGGTGATCAGATTCAAAGCGTTACCTGCCAACTGACGATGGATCTCGACTTCGCTCAGGCCGGCTTCAGCCATCATTGCCGCGACCCGCCCGGGTAAGTGGGCAAAACCAGGGCCACCGAACTTCTTCAACTGGGTCTTGGTGCAGATGTCGTGGGAGTGCACGATCCGATCGCCATACCCGTCATCGATCAACTCGCAGAGCGCCTCGATTCTCTCCTCATCCGTTGGCATCGACTGATCCCCGTAGTCCATTTCGTCACCCCATAGATCAAAGGAGATCGTCGCGCCCCGATCCATCAAGGCACGGTGGTAATCCAAGCCACCCGGGATCTGCGGATCGAGATGGCAGAGGATCGTTTGGCCCAGAGAGCCTCTACCCTCCTCGACCAGATCCATGGCCTCGTGTCCGAGTCGCGCCCACGGATGCAGGTGCACGTAGAGAGGTACGCCCAACTCGGCCTGGGCCATCGAAGCTCCAAGCAGTGCTTTGCGCTCGACCTCCGCGATCGGATCGCCCGTACCGATCTCACCGATCACTGCGGGCGTCGGGCCAGAAACCCGGAACTCAGCGAGGATCTCATCCCGATACTCGGTGGGCTCTATCTCCGGGCCGTCCTCAGGCCTCGACTCTTCGATGTATCGCCCGCATCCGTAGACCACATCCACGCCGGTCCTCTCGGAAAGCGAAACGATCGTTTGAATGTCTCTGCCGATGCTGTCGGGAGTCACTTCGACGACCAGATGCGGGCCGGCAACGGCAGCCAAACCGGCCAACTCCTCGGCAACCAGGTCAGTGTCATCCAAAACGAGGTTGTCGGCACAGGCGAAGGGGTTGGTCCTCACCTGATCCAGGTTGGCTGCGGTCACCTGCTGATCTGCCAGATGTTCGGTGGGCTGATGCCGGGCATCGAGCCAACACCGGATGTCGCAAGCAAGATGCTCATGAGCGAGCACGGTCGCGTAGTCGTCGGCCAAGGGCTTACCGAGGACAGTGGTTGGCTCGCGTTTCACGGCTCGCTCCTGACCAACTCCCGAGTCGCCTCGGCTGGGGTCGAGCAGCCGCAAAGCGCCAGCGCGTCTGCCGTCTCGGAGGTGAGCATCGCGAGCGCCTCGGCCACACCTTCCTTGCCTGCAATCGCAAGGGCCCAGGTAATCGGCCGCGCGAGCATGGCTCCTTTGGCGCCGAGGGCAAGCGCTTTGACCACATCGGTCCCACGGGTGATGCCCCCGTCCACCAGTACCTCGACGCCATCGCCAGCCGCATCGACTATCTCGGGGAGGATCTCGATGGTCGCTATAGCGGTGTCGAGTTGACGGCCACCGTGGTTCGAGACGATGATCCCTGCCGCCCCGAGATCAGTGGCGATCTTTGCGTCCTCGGGCGAAAGAATTCCCTTCAGCACGACCGGAAGGTCGGTCATCTCCATGAAGTCACCGATGTCGTCCCACGAGAGACCTTCCTGCATGAAGGAGGTGACATCGGTAGGGCTGACAGGCCCGGCGAAGTCTTCGGGCACAGGAACGCATGGCAGGTCACAGTCCTCAGGCAAGGCAAAGTCATGACGAAACTCCCTCTCGCGCCGGCCATGAACCGCAACGTCGCAGGTGACGACGAGCGCTCTGCAACCCGCGTCGGTTGCCCGGGCGACCACATCAGCGGTCATCGCCTTGTCCTTGTAGGGATAGAGCTGAAACCAGATCCTGCGCTCTGGCCCACTGGCCTCCACCACCTGCTCGAGAGGCTGCGTCGAAAGGGAGGAGAGACACATCAGGACTCCGGCCTCAGCACATGCTCGAGCGGTTGCCAACTCGCCTTCCGGGTGCGCGACCCGCTGGTAGGCGAAGGGCGCAACCCCCACAGGGGAAGAAACGGCAGTGCCGAGTATTTGGGTCTCGGTGCCGGGGTTGGGGCCGGCACAAAGGACTCTCGGCACCAAGCGCAAGCGGCGGTAGGCCGCCGCATTTTCAGAGATCGTGATCTCGTCCGCTGCGCCTCCGGCGAAGTAGTGGAACGCCGCTTCGTCGAGAACTCCGACAGCGAGATCCTCCAACTCGCCGAGGTTGAGTGCGCCGAGGGTACCCGTACCCGAGTTGGCATCGGCGATCATCTTCAGGCGATCTCTCCGGAATCGATCAAACCGGAGATCAGGTCGATATCTGGTGCCGGAGGTCGATCCTCGTGCAACTCGGGTACGACTCTCCTCACGGCCTCGTGAAGTCCGGCGACCTTAACGCCGGGCTGACCGGGGTCTAGATCGAGTGCCTGGCAGGAGCAAAGGATTTCGCATGAGAGAACCGAAGTCAGGCGATCCACCGCCTGCATAGTCAAATCGGCTGCAGTCATCCCCATCGAAACGTGATCTTCCTGGTTGTCAGAGGTCGGAACGCTGTCGATGCTCACCGGTGTTGCAAGGGCGCGAAGCTCCGAGACGAGCGCCGCAGCCGTGTACTGAACGATCATCAGTCCACTCGATGGACCTGGCTCCTTACTCAGGAACGCAGGAAGATCACGGTTGGTAGAAGGCGAAACCAGGCGGAAGGTTCGCCGCTCGGAGATCGAAGCCATATCTGCAAGCGCAAGCCGCAGAGCGTCGAAGGCAGATGCCAGCGCCTGGCCATGGAAGTTCCCGGCCGAGACCACCTGATCGGGATCTTCGAGGACCAGCGGATTATCAGTTACCGAGATCAACTCGCGATCGACAACCGAGGCAAAGAACTCGAGAGCGTCACGGGCAGCTCCATGGACTTGCGGTGCGCAGCGCAGCGAGTAGGCGTCTTGAGTGCTGCCATCGTCTCCTGGATGCACGCGGGCTGATCCCTCCAGGGCCGAGAGGATCGCTGCCGCGCTTTCGATCTGCCCAGGGTGCGGGCGCAATGCGTGAGCGCGGGGATCGAACGCTGCTTCGGCTCCCCTGAGTGCGTCGACGGTGGATGCGGCAGCAAGGTCGCAGAGATCGAAGAGACTCCTCGTCTGCTCGAGGACGTGAGCGGCCACAGAAGCCATGAAATGGGTTCCGTTGATCAGCGCCAGCCCCTCCTTTGCCTCGAGTACGAGAGGTTCCCAGCCGAGCGCCTCGACCAATTCAGATCCGGGGACTATCTGGCCCTCAGGGTTCTTGACCTCACCTTCCCCTAGCAAGGGGAGAAACGCATGAGCCGACGGGGCCAAATCACCGCTCGCTCCAAGTGAACCGGTTCGTGGCACGACCGGCACCCAATCTGAATCCAGCAGCTCGACCAAACGCTCACAAACAACAGGCCGGATTCCCGAGTAGCCGCGGGCGAGCGAACTGAGTCTGACCGCAATTGCGCCACGGACGATCTCGTCAGGCAGGTGAGAGCCGACCCCGGCGGCATGACTGCGGAGCAGGTTCAACTGGAGATCTGTCAGATACTCCTCCGAGACCTTCTCGCCCGCCAGAGCGCCGAATCCGGTGTTGACGCCGTAGATCGGCTCACCGCCGGCGAGCAGCCCCTCCAACCGCTCGCGTGAGGCCTGGATGTGCTCCAGCGCAGACGGAGCAAGCTCGACCTGCGCACCGGCACCGACCTCGACCACCTGTGACGGCCTGATCGAGCCGTCGATCGAGACCGTACTCATGGATCGGTGATCTGAGCGATTTCCAGAGACTCTTCGCGAATGCTCTCGAGTACCTCTGCGTACAACTCGCCGAACTCAGGAGAACCGACCATCTCGTAGCTCCGAGGCCTGGGCAGATCGACCTTGACCTCCTTCTTGATCCGGCCGGGACGATTTGTCATCACGAGGACGCGGTCCGATATGTAGACGGCCTCCTCGACGTCGTGGGTGACGAAGAGAACGGTCAGTTTGTGCTGCTCCCATATCTTGGTCAAGAGCTCCTGCATGAGCTGGCGGGTGAGCGCGTCGAGTGCCCCGAACGGCTCGTCCATCAGGAGTATCTCGGGCCGGTAAGAGAGCGCCCTGGCGATCGCAACCCTCTGCTGCATTCCGCCCGAGAGCTGGTTCGGGTGCCGGTTTGCGAAGTCCTCGAGGCCGACCAACTTGAGGTGGTCCATCGCCTGCTCGCGCCGTTCACCGGCGGAAATCGATTCACCACGAAGTGCGAACTCGACGTTTTCGAGTGCGGTCAACCAGGGAAACAGCGTGTATGACTGGAATACCACGCCGCGATCGCGCCCGGGACCGGTGACCGGTTCGCCGTCGACCAGCACTTCCCCCTGGCTGGCCGTCTGCAGACCGGCAGCTATGGAGAGCAGCGTGCTCTTTCCGCAGCCGGAAGTTCCAACCAAGGTCACGAACTCGTTCTCCGCCAGCGAGATGCTCACATCGTCGAGCGCAAGCACGCTGTGCTCTCTCGTCTCGAAGGTCTTCGAGATTCCGTTCATCTCGAGTCGCTTTCGCGGGCTCATCTTCTCGACTCCGCGTATCTGAACAGTCGCCTGCCGATGAATTTCATCACCTGGTCGGTAATCAGGCCGAGAACTCCAAGGACGAGGATGTAACCAACGATCGTGTCGGTCTGGAAGAACCGCTGGGCGGTAGTGATCCGGTAACCGAGGCCCGAGGTAGCTGCCACGAGCTCGGCCAGAACGAGCCAAGTCCAGGCCCAACCGAGGCTGATCCTCATCGAGTCCCAGATCCCCGGTGCGGCAGCGCGGAAGATGATTCGCGAGATGATCGAGCGATCCTTCATCCCGAGGGTGCGGCCGATGTCCACATAATCGAGCGGAACGCGCTTCGTGTTGTCCATGATCAGAAGCACCTGCTGAAAGAAGGTCCCGATCCAGATGATGAGGAATTTCTGAAAGTCCCCGGTTCCAGCCCAGAGGATGGTCAGCGGCACGAATGCGACTACCGGCATGTAACGGACGAAGTCGACCAGCGGCTCCAAGGCAGCTTCCCAAGAGCGGTAAAGCCCGATCAAGATCCCGATCGGAACGGCCATCGCAGAAGCAATGAGGAATCCGACGGCGATTCGGTAAACGGAAATCCCTATGTCCTTCCAGAGATCACCTGAAGCGGCAAGGTCACCGAGCCTGCTGGCTACATCGCTTGGCGAAGGCAGGAAGATCGGATCGACCCATCCGAGGGATGTCGCGATGATCCAGAGCGCCAGGATCGCCGCGAAAATGCATACGGCTATCGCGATGAACTGAGCGGTCTTGATCCGACCGCCGATCTTCAGCATCTCGCTGCTGCGCTCAGAGCGAACGGCCCGGGCACGGGAGCTGCTCGCTCCCGTGCCCTCTGCCGTTACCTCATCCGGCGCTGTCTGCTCCGGAGGAGTCACTTCCTTACTTGCTCGCCTCGTCGACGAACGTGGTGTCGATCAGGCTCTTCGGATCGACGCTTCCTTCGATCAGACCTGCATCCTTGGCGGCGTTGTACACGTCACCAATAGTCTGGTTTGCGAACTCACCGTTGAGCAGATCGGTCATCTCGGCGAGCGTGTAGAACTTCACGCCCTTGAAGGCCGTCTTGAGCGAGCCTGGATCAGCTCCAACGGACTTCTCGATGATGGCCTGTGCCTCAGCAGGATTGTCGTAGTAGTACTCGACAGCCTCGTTCCAGCTCTTCGCCAAAGCGACCAGCTGTCCGGGCCTGCTGTTGATCGTGTCCTCGTTGGTCACGAACACGTCGCTCACGATGCCGGGCTTCTCGCCGGCCGTGTAGAGCAGCTTCGCGTTCGAGTCCTCATTGAGGGCAGTGGTCAGGTACGGCTCGTAGGTGACCGCGAACGGCACCTTCCCGCTGATGAAGGCGGCACCAGCATCTGCAGCCGGAATCGGCACAGACTCGATGTCGTCCTTGGTCAGCCCATTCTGGGCGAGCGCGTACGAGAGCAGGATGTCGGAGGTGGTCCCCTCCTCATAGGCGACCTTCTGCCCCTTCATGGCGGTGACGGACTTTGCGTCCTTACCCGACATGATGGCGTCAGCGGTCGTGCTCTCGTCCTCGAGCAGAACGATCTTGATCGGCAGCCCTGAAGCGGCAAAGCGCAGCGCAGTGTGCGTTGCGATATTGCTGCCGTCGAGCTTGCCAGCGGCAAATGCCGCATTGATCTGATCATCGGTCGTGAAGTTGGTGATCTCCACGTCGACGCCGTTCTTCTCGAAGAACCCCTTCTCCTCGGCGATTCGCCACGGACCGTATCCGAGCCAGGGCTCAATGCCCATGCGGAACGTTCCGGACTCCGGCGTAGACGGGATATCCCCGTTTCCACTGGAACTGCTCGAACTGCCACAGGCAGCCACGAACAGCGAGACACCGAGCACTGCAAACATGCTCAGAATCGCTCTCTTCTTGCTCATGATCTCCTCTCTTGTCTTGTTTCTATTCACCCTTGCTCCCGGTCCTGGCCTTGATGGCCGCTGCGTGGGCAGGGAATCCTTCATGGTCTGCGAGCGCACATACTGAAGCACCCATAGCTTCCAGGGCATGTCGATCGCAACTTGCGATCGACATCTTCTTCTGGAAGGTCTCTGCGGTGATTCCGCCGGTCACCCGCGCATAGGCTCCGGTCGGCAGCGCAGCGGGTACTCCCGCCACGTAGTTGGCGAGAGATATCGGAGTTCCCTGTCCCAGCAATACCTCTCCGGCGTGCTCCATACGGGCCAGAACGGCCTCATCGTCGCGAGTCGCGATCTGCATGTGCTCAGGTGCATAGAGATTCGCCACCTCTGTCGCCTGATCGAGGTCAGAGACGACGATCGCACCACCGTTGGTTCCAAGCGCAAGCGCCGCGTACTCCCGTCGCCGCTCAGGCAGATCTTTCAGCCTCTCTGCAAGCCTCGGCTCCGTGGCTGCGATCAGATCCTCTGAGTCGGTGACCAGAAGCGATGAAGAGTCCGGCCCGTGCTCTGCCTCGTTCAGCAGGTCGGCTGCGAGCAGATCGGGATCGGCCGAGTCATCGGCGATTATCAAACTCTCCGAAGGACCGCAAAGCATCTGCGTGTGACAGCCGCGCAGCTGACAGAGGATCTGAGCGGCCTGTACCGGAGGACTGCCGGGCCCGACGACCTTGCGAACCTGCGGAATCGTCTCGGTGCCGAGCGCAAGCGCGGCTACGCCCGAAGGGCCGTTTGCGCGGAAGACATTCGTCAAGCCCAACTCGCGCGCAACGCAGAGCACAGCCGGGTCGACTTCTCCATCTCCTCCAGGAATCGGCGGCACCACCACCGCTATCTCGGGGACCCCCGCGACAAGCGCCGGAGTTCCGATCTGAACCAGAACCGAAGGGAAGGATCCCTTCCCGCTCGGCACGAAGAGCCCAACACTCGAGATCGCGGTCACTTTTTCGCCTGCCTCGAGCCCCGGGGCAACCTCGAAGCGCCACTCGCGCTCTCGAGTCAGGTACTGATTGAAGTTCCTGATGTTCTCGATCCCGAGGCGGATCCCTTCCATGACCTGATCGGAAACCTTGGAAGCGGCTGCCTCGAACTCGTCTTCGCCGACGCGGAGTCGATCAGCGCTGACCTTGCAGCCGTCGAACCTCTCAAGTGCATCGACCAGAGCCGCGTCGCCGCGCTTGGCAACGTCATCGACCAACTCATTGATCGAGCCCATCAATTTCGGATCGAAGATCGCCCGCACGCCTCGCTCGAGAAGATCCGCTCGAGCCGACTCGTTCATCTCGGACCACTTGTGCACTGCCATCACCGGCTCAGACATTTCGTCCTCCAGCGATCGCTACGACTGAGCCCGTCATGTACGAGGAGCCCGGGTCGAGCAAAAACGCAACCAGGCGGGCGATTTCCTCTGGTTCGCCAAAGCGACCGGCGGGGATGTCGGCAACGAGTTCTTCGGCTACAGCCGGATCCTTCAAATAGCTCTCGGTCATACGCGTTCTGACATACCCAGGGCAGATTGCGGTTACCGCAACCCGGCGATCGGAGAGATCGAGTGCCAGCGACTGGGCCAGCGAGATTGCCGCTGCCTTGGAAGCGTTGTAATCGGCAAAGCCCTTTTCGGCGCGCTCACCGTTGACCGAGGCATTGATCACGATCGCCCCACCGCCTTCCTCCATCGCCTTGGCGGCCTCACGCGCAAGCACGAATGCGCCAACTACGTTGACATCGAGAACGCGGCGAAAGTGGTCAGCGCTCAACTCCTGAGCATGCTTGTCCTCGCCGTCCATACCGGCATTGACGAATGCTCCATCCAGCCCGCCGAGAGACTCGACTGCTTCGGCAACTGCTGCGATCACGGCCGGCTCGTCAGCGGCATCAGCCCAGCCACCCCCGGCAACATCAAGTCCCTTCAGTGCAGCAGTGAGCGTGCTCTCACTGCTGCCGAGAATCCAAACCCGGGCGCCCAGGTTGCTGAGGTACTCCGCGGTCGCGTGACCAAGTCCGCTGGTTCCACCAGAGACGATCACCCGAAGGCCGCTGATTCCGGAGGTGGGCACGATCAGTCGAGGGTCCCCTTGACCCCAGCGGTCATTCCCGCTCTGCGCGGGTTCTCGCTCAAAGCAGCTCGCAGTGCTCTTGCGAAGGCGCGGAATCCTGCCTCCCAAGCGTGATGCGGATCACGGCTGCCTTCTCGTAGGTCCAGCTGCACCGTGCAGCGACCGCCCTGAGAGAACCCCTCGAAGAAGGCAACGAGATCAACGCAGAGCATGTCCTCGACCTGCTCGAGATTCGAAGCCCCGCCGCGGGTAATCAATGCATTCGAGCGGCCTTCGAACGAGACCTGAGCTTCGGCGCTTGCCTCGTCCATCACCCCGAGGGCGAACCCGTTCGACTCGACACCATCGGGTATCCGATCCCTTATCACCTGAGACGCGGCCGCGCCAAGCGAGAGACCGATGTCCTCGCAGACGACGTGCATGAGTCGGAAGGTCCTGACCTCGTAGGTTGCGTCCACGACGAAATCGCCGTACCAGCCGAGCATCTCGAGCATGTGATCGAAAAACGAGATCGTCGTAGCCAGTTTCGGGTCACGGCGCGGGCCGAAATCGAGAGCGGTCTCGATCGCAGCCTCACGGCTTTCGCGATTGGTGATGTAGCTATCACCTTCACGTACCACCTTCATCCCACTCAAGTCATCGCTCACGGGCATCTCCCTCCGAATCGGTCAAAGGACGATCCCTCGTAGGGTGCCTCATCCATGGCCTCTAGACCGCACCCGAGCGTGCGGAGTCGCTCAGACGAACAGGGAGGAAGAAGACCCCGGCAGCTGCCGACCATGTACGAGATCGAACCCACGATGGGAACCTTCTCGGCTGTCGGAGTCGCTCTTGGGCATTGAGAGGTTTTAGCGCATCTGAGCCGTTCGGGCATTTGAGGGACCAACGCTGGGAAGCGACCCCGCACGTGTGCGAGACTCGCCACGGTGCAACGACTCGAAGATCTAGATCTCCCCTCCTTCGACCACACCGACCCAGAGTTGAGCGGGCCGACCTGGCACGAGCGGATCAGCGAATTGGCGAACGAGGACTGGCTAGCTCGGACGCCATTGGCCACAGTGGTCCTCGATCGAGCCGCCTCAGAGGAGATCCTCCGATCCAAGTCGGCGATCTTTCCGGGTCGTGAGGTCGCCGATTTGTTCGGAATCGACTCCGGACCTCTACGAGAAGTGATAGACCGGAACATCATCAACATCAACGGTGATGGCCACCGCCGCCTCCGATCGCTGGTGGCTCCCCACTTCTCTCCTCGAGCCGCCGAAACCCACAGAACGTCGGTCGCAGCGATCTTTGCCGGACTGCTCGATGCCGCCATCGCAGAGGGCGAGACCGAGGCGGTGGAGAAGATCTGCAAACCCTACGCATCCCAGTCGATCAGTTATCTGATCGGCGGATCGCCCGAAGATGCAGACCTGCTGCACGACTGGTCACTCTGGGTCCAGCGGCAGTTCGACCCTGTGGCCCTCGCAAACGACAGACCGACGCTCGATGTGAAGGCCGGCGAGCTTCAGGAGTGGGTACGCGCTCTGCTCGACACAAAGAGGGAAAACCCGGCCAGCGACCTGACCTCAGAACTTCTCGGGATTGAAGAAGAGGGCGATCGCCTGACTGCAACCGAGACGGAGAACCTGATCATCGATGTGATCCTCGGCGGGATTGATACGACACGGAGCCAACTTGCACATGCGATCAGGCTGTTCGGTGAGTTCCCGGAGCAATGGAACAGCATCAGAGAAGCCCCCTCCGCGTTGGCCTCGGCTGCAGTCGAAGAGTCACTCCGGTTCGAGCCTGTGACTCCCTTCACGGCACGACTCCTCACCGAGGATCTGGAGGTTGGAGGGGTCCTCTTTCCCGAAGGCAGCCTGATTCTCGTCTGCTCCTTCATGGGCAATCGCGATCCCGAGACCTTCGACCGGCCGGATCAGTTCCTGCCGGCCGAGAGAACACAGCCGGAAGGACGGATCCTCACCTTTGGAGCGGGAATTCACTACTGCCTGGGAGCCAACCTCGCTCGGGTCGAACTGGAGGAGGCGATACGCATATTGGCCGAGCGGGTTGGTCGAGTGGAGCTCCTACCCGGTGCAGCATTCGGCAACGTAAGCGGCATCTACTCGATGGATCAACTACCGATGCGTTTACATCCTCGCTGAGCCGCGCTGCCTTGCGCCCGGGTTTTCTGGCACGCTTGAAGGGTGAGCGACAAAGCACCAGGGACCAAACAGAGCGGCGAAGCGATAACCCAGGAGGGGATCGAATCCCTCGAGGCCGAGATCAAGGAGCTCGAGGGTCCCGCACGCGACCAGATGGCTGAGCGCATCAAGGCAGCCCGTGAGCTCGGTGATCTGAAAGAGAACGCCGAGTACCACATCGCCAAAGACGATCAGGCTCACCTGGAAACGAAGATCAAGCGCCTGCGTGAGCGGCTGCGAACAGCCGTGGTGGTAGAGGCAGACGAGAGCTCGGGTGGAGACACCTTTTCTTTCGGCAAGACAGCAGAGGTGGAGGAGGTGGGCTCGGGTAAGGCCCACAGGTGGACCCTCGTCGGATCAACCGAGGCCGACATGGCTGCCGGCAAACTCTCTGCCGAATCACCTGTTGGGAAGGCTGTCCGTAACGCAGCGGTTGGTGAGACGGTCGAAGTGCAGACTCCCGGTGGCACCAAGTCCTACCGGGTCTCGAAAATCATCGACTGACCCAACCCACGGGTGCAGGACTCAGCCTCCTCCATATTCCTTCGCTTCCTCAAGTTCGGAGCGCTTGCGTGGGGCGGACCTGGCCCGCAGATCGAGATGATCCGCCACGAATGTGTGGAGGAGCTCGGCTGGGTGACGCCCGAGACATTCAAGAAGACTCTCGCGGTGTACCAACTTCTACCCGGACCCGAAGCTCACGAGCTCTGCGTATATCTCGGTCGGACCAGAGGCGGCAAACTCGGCGGGTTCATGGCCGGTCTCGGTTTCATGCTGCCGGGATTCCTGCTGATGCTCGGACTCTCGGTGCTCTATGTGCACACGAACCTCGCCGATTCATTCGACGAGCTCTTCTACGGACTCAAAGCTGCGGTCGCTGCCCTGCTCGCCCGCGCCGTATTCAGACTCGGCCAGAACTTCCTGACCGATGCCGCCCTCTGGGTGATCGCTTTGGCGGCGCTTGCTCTCACCCTGTGGGGGAAGGTCGGATTCGTCTTGGTCCTGCTCGCCGGCGGAATCGCATACGAGCTGTGGACGAATGCCGGTAGGCTCAAGGGGTCGGCCAAGACGATCGAGCCATTGATGTTGATCAGCGTAGCTCTCGCGGCAGGAGCGATAACCCTCTCGCTGAACGCACAGATCTTCGGCGAGGGACTGAAGGCCGGCCTGGTGACCTTTGGAGGCGCATACACCGTGATTCCCTTCCTCCAGCAGAGCGCAGTAGAGAGCAAGCACTGGCTAACCCAAGAGCAGTTCGTCGACGGAATAGCGTTGAGCGGCATCCTGCCTGCGCCGTTGATCATCTTCTCCACCTTCGTTGGCTATCTGGCAGGGGGTATGGGCGGAGCGCTGCTGATGACGCTGGGTATCTTCCTCCCGGCCTTCGTCTTTCCGATCTTCTTCCACCGAGGACTAGTGCGGATAGCCGACAACGAGCGACTCCACCCCTTCCTGCTCGGAGTTGCCGCCGCGGTGATCGGGCTGATCGCGGCTGTGACGATCCAGATACTCGGCACAAGCATCGTTGACTTGCCTTCAGCAGTGCTCGCAGTAATCGCCTTCATCGTGCTGACCCGGTTCCACTCGAAGGCAACAGTGGTCGCCGTCGTTCTCGGCTGCGGCCTCGTCGGTTGGGCGCTGCAAGCAGCGATCCCCAGCCTCTGAGCGCGGCTAAAGGCGCTTCGGTCTTGGCAGGAGCGCGGGCAGATGCTCCATCAGCCGGGCGTAATCAGGGCGTCGCTCCAGTGACCGCCTATCCATCATCGGGACGCTGACGAATACGAAGAGCGCAACCATTGCCAGCGGCCCCGCGATCGTCGGCCACCAGGGAGGTGCGGCTGCCAGGCCGAAGAACCAGAGGCCAAACCAGAACCCGATCTCACCTAGATAGTTCGGGTGTCGGCAGAGCCTCCAGAGGCCACGATCACAAGCCTTACCGCGATTGGCCGAATCCAGAGCAAACAGTCTGCGCTGCCGGTCTGCCAGGGACTCGACCAGGATTGCTCCTGAGGTCACGACAAGCGCAAGGAGATCGATCAAACCCAAATCGCGTTCAGCTGCGCCAGTCGCAGCCCAGACCGAGACCATTCCACCGAACACCACCAGAGTCGGCAGCATCTGGATCCCTGTCAGGCTGACCAGCCACCAGGGCAGGCGACCGCGGGTATCGACCCTGATCGATACATAGCGCCAGTCCTCTTCGCCGAGTCCTGGCCAAGTACGAGCCCAGTTGAAAGTGAGCCGCACGGCCCATGCGGCTATCAGCGCCGCCACTACGGCTGCCCGGATGCGCTCATCCCCCGACAGACCCTCCCAGGCTCCTGCGACCCAGGCGAGCGCGATCACCGGAGGCGCAGCACTCCAATACGGGTCGTACAGGCTCGAGTTCGCAATCAGCATCGAACCCATGAAGATGACAACGGTCGCGACTACATCTGCGACCAGAGCACGGAGCAAGGGGTCCAAGTCGCTGAAAACCATCACGGAAGCCCAGGCGGCAAGACCGGCAATCAGATAGGCGATGGCGATGATCAGGAGCGAGCCGATGCGGCCTACTTCTCGAAACCAGCGGCCCGTCGGATACGACGGATCGCTCGGTCCCTTGGAAAACCCAGCCTTGGGTCTGTCTTTCGCTGTCACGCGCTCAACTTTCGCATAGGCTCAGACTATGCGCGAAGTAGTCATCACCAAACGCGGGGGACCAGAAGTTCTCCAGGTACGGGAGGTCACTGCACCCACCCCCGGGGCGGGGCAAGTCCGAATCGAGGTCGCCGCAGCCGGAGTCAACTTCGCCGACACGATGGCACGTGCCGGCCTCTACGAGGACGCCCCGCCCATTCCCTGCGTGGTCGGCTACGAGGTCGCAGGTACGGTTGCCGAGCACGGTGAGGGTGTGGACTCCTCCCTCATCCCGGTCGGCACCCGAGTTATGGCCGGTACGCGATTTGGTGGCTACGCAGAGCAGGTAGCAGTGCCAACGCAGGATGTGATCCCGCTGCCGGATCAACTCAGCTTCGAACAGGGTGCTGCGATTCCTGTCAACTACGCCACCGCCTGGGCCGGATTACTGGGCTACGGCTCACTGCAGCGAGGCGAGAAGGTGC
This sequence comes from Thermoleophilales bacterium, assembly GCA_040375675.1. Lineage (GTDB taxonomy): Bacteria > Actinomycetota > Thermoleophilia > Solirubrobacterales > 70-9 > CAIUSP01. The sequence goes on from JBEIRY010000009.1 coordinate 35,313, forward strand.
TGATTCAGGCCGCGGCTGGCGGAGTGGGAATAGCCGCGACCCAGATAGCCAAACACGTTGGTGCAGAGATCTGGGGCACCGCATCGCCGGGTAAACACGACGCGATCCGTGCCCAAGGCGTTGATCACCCCCTCGACTACACGCGAGATGGCTGGGAGCAAGGTCTCCCCGGAATCGATCTGGTCATGGATGCAATCGGCGGCGCGTCGTTTCGCCGCAGCTACGACTTGCTGCGGCCGGGCGGAAGGTTGGTCGCGTTCGGCGCATCGAGCATCCTTCAGGGCGAGAAGCGTTCCATCGCCAAGGCGCTGCCGCAGGCCCTGAGGATGATGCGAGGCTTCAACCTGATCGACCAGATGGGTGAGAGCAAGGCGGTGATCGGCCTGAACATGCTGCGACTCTGGGATGATCGCGGGACCCTCTCACCTTGGATTGACCCCCTCCAAGAGATGATCGACAGTGGCGGCATCGATCCCGTGGTCAGCGACGTGGTTCCATTCGCCGACGCCCCCGAAGCTCACCGGATCATCGGGGAGCGCAGAAACATCGGCAAGGTAGTGCTCGTACCCTGAACAGCCAGTAGGAGAACCATCCAGATCGACAACACGAACCATGGCGAGGAGACGAACCCCGAAGGCGGGTAAATAGCGGGGGCGGGATTCGAACCCGCGACCTTCGGGTTATGAGCCCGACGAGCTACCAGACTGCTCCACCCCGCGTCGCAGCAGCGAGTTTAGCGAGCCAGCAGCAGCAATCAAAAGACGACGGCCACCTGCTTACAGGTGGCCGTCGTCAAACCGTTCATGCTGCCTCGCGCTAAGGCAGGGTTCCGTCCCAGCCGTTGGTAAAGCAGGGCAAGGCTCCGCAGACGTTGATCACCTTCCCGTTCACTGAGAGGAAGGCAGCCTTCTGCTCTCTCGCCGCCGCCGTCTTGCGCGGATAGCTGTGGGGGTCCCCTCCGTAACCAAGTTCGGGTCGCGGTGGCTCATTGGCAAGCGGGGCGGTATCCGCACCGCTTCCGAGTGTTCCCGAGAATGCGGAGGGACCTCCGTCCCAGTAGACGAGTGCGGATCCGCTGTACGGGTAGGTGTTGAAAGTTCCCAGCCCGGGCAATGACGAATCGCCCCAGTACCTGCCGCTCGCCAGGGCCGGAGTTCGGACCTTGGCCCCGATCGTTCGTGCCTCCGTCTCGGCGGTGAGCGTTGCGACCTGGTGATCCCCATACGCCGGATGCAGCAGGACCTGGTGCTGCGGGGTGCTGGCGTACGGCTTGGTCGTCATGTGGTGTGCGTAGCCGTTGGCCTCACCACGATCCCAGATCACCTGCAGCAGCGACATCAGCAGCGGGCGGGTCTGCAAATCTGGGTAAGACGCGTAGAGAGTGACCGCATAGTCATCGAAGTCCACACTCCGCTGCAAGAGGGTCGAGTAGTTCATTCCCGGCACCCCCAGCACCGCGCGGTCGAAGTCAGGAGCGATGGCGGTCAAGGCGCCGCCCATGATCCCACCTTGGCTGTTGCCGTCGTAGAAGAGACGTTGGGTGTCGATCACCGGCTGTGTATTCGCAGGTGTCGCGTCCGCAGTGTCAGCGGGATTGATCTGGAACGCTTCGCTCGTACTGAAACCCTGTGGATGGATCATCGCCCTGCCGAGCATCAGCATGTTGATGAAACCCTGCTGCATCCGGTCCACCGACTTCGAGAAGTTCGAAAAGTCGAACAGTGCGGCCAGCACAACCCCTGTGTCGTCGTCCGAGAATCCAGCCCAGTTGGTGGCGCAGAACATGTACCCGTGATCGTTTGCCATCAGTCCGATGTTCGAGCCGGTGCCTCCGGTGGCCATCTCATTGGTGCTGCCCAACAGACCGTGACCGTAAAGCGACGGCTTGACCGTATGCAAAGTCCCACCTGTAGCCACATAGCGCGGGATCGTGCAGACGAACGGCACATCTGTCTTGAAGTTCTTGTTGAAGGTGGGTGTCAGGGCACTAGCTGAGGAGTACTTGAACTTCGCCCCCGGGGCGCACCCGTTGGTACCGAGGTAGCAAGGAACATCCAGCAGCGTTCCGTCGATTCGCCTCAGAAGATTTGCGTTCTGCCCCTCGGAAAAATTAGTAACTGAGTCAACGCGGAAAGCAGGCGATCTTCCTTGAACCTGCTTGTCAGCGAGCTTAGTGTCGCCAAGCCGTTTGAAGGCATCGTTTCGCATCGAGAGCACTCGACCGGCAAGGCTCTTCGAGCTCGCGACCGTAAAGTCCCAAGCCAGATAGAGGCTGCTGCGATCGATCTTCGCCTTCTTCAAGACGGTGAAGATCGACTCCATCTTCGACCGCCTCGCCTCGACGGTCTTGTTGGAGGTTTTCAGCTTGTCGCGATAGACCCTGAACGCGTCGGAGGCGGGGATCGTCGCGCCAGCAGCGTCCTTCATGTTCCGGAGCGCCACTACATAGCGAGTGCCCTCGGCCAGGTTGACCGTCGGGCGGATGATCAGCTGCCGATCTGAATCGTTCTCGGCATGTACATCGAGCTCAGCGAAGATCGGATGGCGCTTGCCGGTCTTGGCGTTGATCAACACCACAGGCTGTGCGGCACGCGAGTAGTCACCGATGTCCGAGAGCGGGACGATCCCGGATTGATCGAAGGCGGCCGGATTGTCCATTCCGTCGACATGGACAACGATTGCCTGACCGGGACTGAATCCGTCGCTGCGGTTGTACTCGGTCGGATCTACATGGGTGCCGGCAGTTGTGAACGGGTTGCCTGGTCCAACGCCATCGTTGGAAGGCATCGAGAGTCTGTTCAGGTTGAGACGCTTCTTCGTGACAGTGCGCTTATCGGTCTTGGTGAAGTAATCGTTCGGCCACGGCTGCAGGCAAACGGTCGGATCGAGCCAGTCGCAACGGTTCGAATCGGGAGTGGAGATCGCAGGACCGCGATAAACCTCGAGTCCACGATCCGCAGACGCTCGATCAATCGAGACCGCCGCTACGACGAACAGCGCAACCAGAGCAGCGGCAGCAATGACCAAACGAACCCTGCCTGCAGAAAAATCCACCAAGCCTGAGCGTACGCGCACAAAGAACTCCTCTCTCCTCGTTTACCTGCCGCCCGCTCCCCAGCGGACAGCCGAAACCTAACACAGGCGCGAGCGAATCGCTGTCTTTCCACCAGATAATTCAATCCCTCAGGTAAGAATCCGAGGAGTACCCTGGCGCCGCCCTGACTACCATCGCATTGATGGCCAGCCCCACGCCCCATCCCGCCCCCGAGAGCGACACCGTTGCGGTAATCGACCTCGGTACCAACTCGACACGCCTACTGGTCGCCCGATCGGAGGGGAGCCAACTCGAGGAGCTGTATCGAGAGAGCAAAGTGACTTCTCTGGGAAGCGGAGTCGACCTAACGAGATCGCTGGCGGCGGAGGCGATCGACAGAACCTGCAGTGCGGTAGCCGACTACCGTGAGATCTGGACTGAGATGGGGGTCGATCAGGTCTTGGCCAGCGCAACCAGCGCCGTCCGTGATGCCGATAACGGCGAGGCATTTGTAGCCGAGATCAGGGAACGCTTCGAAATCGACGCGCGGATACTCAGCGGCGAAGAGGAGGCAAAGCTCGTGTTCCGAGGCGCAATAGCCGGTAGCCCGGGTGACGAAAAGACTCTGGTGGTCGACATCGGTGGAGGTTCGACCGAGATAGTGATCGGCGCGGGCGAAGCAACCAATTTCCACACCTCGCTACAGGCCGGGGTACTCAGGCACTCCGAGCGTCACCTGATTGCAGATCCCCCCAACCCCGAAGAGCTCGAGAACCTCGCAAATGAGATCTACTCAGCGGTGCAGGCAGCGCGCGCCGAATCAGATTCGAGTGGAATCGAGAAAGCCATTGCCGTCGCCGGTACCCCTGCCGCACTGGCTGCAATCGAGCGGGGTGAGCCAAATCCCACTCGAGATGAGACCCACGGTGCGGTACTCGACCTCGAGACCATCCAGAGGTCGCTCTCGGAGCTATCAGCGATGACGCATGCCGAGCGGGCGGATGTACCGGGACTGAAACCGGACCGTGCGCCCTTCATCGTGGCCGGGACGGTGATCCTGATCCAGGTGATGCGGGCGTTCGGGGTCGAGCAGGTCGAGGTCTCGGAAACCGATCTGATGCACGGCCTCGCCCTCGACGCGTTTACCGCTTAACGGGAAGACTCGACCAGACGCATCGACTCAGGACCGAGCCCCGGACGATTTCTGCAGGTCCAGTCGCCGGTGC
>JBEIRY010000090.1:0-4008 GCA_040375675.1 Thermoleophilales bacterium
GGCGCGGCCGATGGTGTTGGGGTCGTAGTTAGACCAGTAGACATAGTTGCCGTCGACCGCGATTCCGATGGGATAACTGGCGCCGGTGATGAAGGACGGGTTGGGGCTCGTGCCGTCGATGTTGGCGCGGCCGATGGTGTCGGTGCCGTAACTGGTCCAGTAGACGTAGTTGCCGTCGACCGCGAGTCCCCTGGGCGCGCTGGCGCCGGTGATGAAGGACTGGTTGGGGCTGGTGCCGTCGAGGTTGGCGCGGCCGATGTTGCCGGTGCCGTTGTTGGCCCAGTAGATGTGGTTGCCGTCGACCGCGATTCCGTCGGGATCGGTTGCGCCGGTGATGAAGGACTGGTCGACGCCGGTGCCATCGAGATTGGCGCGGCCAATGGAGCTACCCGTGTTGTTGGTCCAGTAGATGTAGTTGCCGTCGACCGCGACTCCGGTGGGATATCTGCCGTCGGTGATGAGGGACTGGTTAACGCCCGTGCCGTCGAGGTTGGAGCGACCGATGGTGCCGGTGCCGTTGTTAGCCCAGTACACATACGCATTCGCCGCCGGCGCGATCGCGCCAAGCGCGGCGACGGCGAGGACAGAGGCGAGGGTGAGGCGGAGCTTGCCGGTCATCTACTTGGCGACGCGAACGACGGTGCTGCGGTAAGCGTCTGTTGCCGGGTTGGTGGCCTTGATGGTTATTCGTCCACCCTTGGCGAGGGCCTTACGGAGCCTCGGCGTGTAGGCGAGCGTGGCAACGGCAAAGCCGGAGCCGTCGGTCGTCACCGTTTTCGAACTGAGGGCGAGTTTGGTTCCCACCTTGTTGCCTGAGAGCTGCAGGGTGCAGACACTCACGTCGCCGCAACCGACCTTGACCTTGAGGGAGCGCTTGGTTGCCTTCCCGACTGGAGCCAGCGAGGGACTGGGATCCACCGCGACGCCTACGGCAAAACTACCTCCGAGATCGATGAACTGCTGGTCGACACCAGTCCCGTCCAGCTTGGCGCGTCCGATGTAGGCCCTGTCGAAGTTGCCCCAATAGATGTAGTTGGCGTCGACTGCCACCCCCTGTGGCAAGGCGGCTCCGGTGATGAAGTTATCTCGCACATCAGTGCCGTCCAGTTTCGCGCGGCCGATGGTGCCGTTGCCGTTGTTGGTCCAGTAGATGTACTTGCTGTCTACCGCGATTGCGGTGGGGCTGTTGAGTGGGGCTATGAAGTCCAGCGTGAACTCAGAGCCGTCGCGCTTGGCGCGGCCGATCGCGGTGTCCCCCGGGTTAGTCCAATAGATGTAGTTCTTGTCTAAAGCGACTCCCACGGGCGTGTTGGCACTGAGAAGCGTTTGAGTGCCCAGACCAGTGCTCGCGTTGGCGGTTTGGATCGTATTGCCGAGGAAGTTCGCCCAGAAGACGGTTCCTGAATCGATTGCGATTCCAGAGGGGTATGCCCCATCAGCGACGTCGATGAAGCTCTGCGCTGGGCTGCCCGTGCCGTCCTTGCTTGCGCGACCGATGTCCGCATTGAGGTTGGTCCAGTAGACGGAATTCGAATCAACTGCCACGTATCCAGGCGTACCACCCGTGACGAAGCTGGAATCAACATCGAACCCATCGAGGCTGGCGCGGCCGATGCCGATGTAATCTTGGCCCCAATAGATGTCTGCATTCGCAGCCGGCGCGATGGCGCCGAGCGCGCATACGGCGAGGATCGATGCGAGGGCCAGGCGGATCTTGGGGGTCATCTTGCCACCCTCACCGTGATCGACTTGGCTCCGCCGGTGGCGGAGTTGGTGGCGGTGACGCTCACGCGCCCTCCCCTGGCGAGGGCCGTCTTCAGGGCTCTTGAGTAGGCCAGGGTGACGGTTGGCTGCTGGCCCGCTCCGACCGAGACGGTCTTGGGTGTGATCGCAGCGTTGGTCCCAACCTTCTTGCCGGTGAGGCGCAGAGAGCAGGCGTCTGCACTACCACAGCCCACCTTGACCTTGAGCGAGCGCTTGGTTGGTTTGCCGACGCTAGAGATGGTGGGGTTGGCAAGCGAGTCGACCGCAAGCCCGGCGCCGAAAGCCTCGGGGATGAAGGTCGTGTTGACAGAGGTGCCGTCGAGGTTGGCCCGGCCAATAGAGTCTCCGGTAGTCCAGTAGATATAGCTTGAATCGACGCTGAGGCTTTGGGAGTAACCGGCCCCGCCGATGAAAGGCAACTCCATCAAGCCGCCGCCGTCGAGGTTGACCCGGCCGATACTGCCGACGGGATTAGAGTTGTTGCTACCCCAGTAGATGTAGTTCGAATCAACGGCGATACCACCGGGAGATAACCCGACAGGGCTTACGAGCGAAGCATTGACATTGGTTGCGGCTCCTGAACCATTCAGCTGAGCCCGACCGATGCTTTGTCCGTCACGGTCTGTCCAGTAGATGTAGTTGCCTCTTATCGCTACTCCTTGGGGAAAAGCTGGGGCGGAGATGAATGAGCCTTCCACTCCTCCCGTGCCATCACGGCGCGCACGACCAATGGTGCCGGAGTAGTTATCCGCCCAGTAGATGTAGTCGGAGTCGACCGCAAGTCCTGCGATGCTGCCATTAATGGTGACCGAGGGGATGCCGACGCCGGTCCCGTCGAGCTTGGCACCGGCGATCGTGTCGCCACTCTGCGCGGCCCAGTAGATATTGCTTCGGTCGAGAGCGATGAAGCCCGGGTTAGGCCTGCCGTCCGTAGGCAAGAAGGAGCTGTCGATGTTGGTGCCGTCGTTGCTGGCGCGAGCGATGGACCGTGAGCCACTGCTTGGGTTCTCGTAGCCGTAGTACACATACGCATTCGCAGCCGGCGCGATGGCGCCGAGCGCGCATACGGCGAGGATCGATGCGAGGGCCAGGCGGATCTTGGGGGTCATCTTTTCTCCCTGTTCAGTGTTGTTGCGCAGCGCTCAGAGGCTCGATGACTGCCCTCGGTAACTACGGAAAGTAACACAGCCTCAGGCGAGGAGTTGCGAAATCACGGACCTTCGAGATCGGACGGACTGGCAGGTAATCCAGAGGCGTATCGGTGGGGGAAACACGCAACGGAGCGGTAGGCGAAACTCTCTTGTGTGAGCGCAACGCGACTGGGAGTGGATGTAGGTGGCACCTTCACCGACGCGGTGTTGGTGAGCAGGGGCGAAGTCCATACCGCCAAGGTCCCCACCACCCCGGGTCGCGAGTACGAGGGGGTGATCGCCGCCGTGGAGCAGGCGCTCGAGCGGGCAGCAGTCGCGCCAGTTGATGTAGGCGCCTTCATCCACGGGATGACCACAGGCACCAACGCCCTGCTGGAAGAGCGCGGTGCGCGAACGGTGCTCTTGACCACCAAGGGCTTTGCCGATGTGATCGAGATCGGCCGCCAGGCCAGGCCCGAGCTCTACCGCCCGCAGGTAGCACCGGCGACGCCGCTGGTGCCGCCCGATCTGCGAGTGGAGGTGGCCGAGAGGATGGGTCCTGAAGGGGTAATCCAACCGCTGACCGACGACCAGTGCGCCGAGCTGATGGTGGAGGTCGCGGCACTCGAGCCCGAGGCGGTGGCGATCTGCCTTCTGCACTCCTACCGCGACCCGACCCACGAGCAGATGCTCGCCGCGGCAATGCGACGGGCGCTGCCGGAGGTGCCGGTGGTGGCGTCACACGAGGCGCTGCGGCAGTTCAGGGAGTTCGAGCGCACATCGACCACAGTGATCGATGCCTACCTGGCGCCACTGCTAGACCGCTACCTCGGCACCCTCTCGGCGGCGTGCGCTGAGAGGGAGATCCCGCGACCGGAAGTGATGCTCTCTGCCGGTGGCACCGCCGCGGTGGAGGAAGTAGAAGGGCACGGAGCGTGGAGCGTGCTCTCCGGCCCCGCCGGAGGGGCGGTGGGCGCGGCTGCACTGGCGCAGCGGGCCGGAGAACCGCTGGCGCTCGCCTTCGACATGGGCGGGACATCTTGCGATGTGTCACTGGCAGATCAGGGCGAGGTGAACCTCGCCGGGCGAGCAGCAGTCGATGCCGCAGACGCCC
>JBEIRY010000054.1:0-11723 GCA_040375675.1 Thermoleophilales bacterium
CCGAGGCCTCGGCCGCCAACCGGGTCGCCTGGGCTACTCGTGGTCTGCCGAGCGCCGATGTCTCGGCGGTTCAAGAAAGCCTTGCTGCATATCTTTCGGCGCTGGAGACCAAGGAGTGGCCGCATCTCGGTGAGCCGACTTCGGTTCACTCAGGTGAGGCAGGTACGGAGTCTGAGCTGGCCACACCAGAATTGAACGCTCTCCAGCAGAAGGTATTCGAGGTCGGCTCCCGTCCCTATGTGCCGACGCTCTCCGCAGAGTCACTTCAGTCTGCGGTCGATGATCTCGGTGCGGAGCGCCGAGCGCGATTAGCTGCCGCCAACTCGGTCTTGCCGTTCTCGCTTTTCTTGCTGGCGGTGATCTCGGGAATCGCGCTGATTACGAACCTGATCGTCACGACTCTTAGGGACGGTCCGCGGGCATCGCTCGTCTCTGCCGGCATCGTCTTGGTGGTTGCATTGGACATCGCCTTGATCCTCGGCATGACCGCACCGTTCGATGGGCCATTTACGGTCAAGATCGACCCGATCGTCACCCTCTTCCAGGAGATAACCGACGGCAGATATCTACCTTGGGCGAGCGGCTGATGCCCCGGCGTTTTTCGGCTTCAGCCATTGCCTGTTTGCTGCTGGTCTTCGGTCTCGTCGGATGCGGCGAAAAGCCCTCGACCGTCGACTCTGCGGAGGAAATAGACGCAGCGTGTGCCGACGACCCCTACGGGTGCGTTCGCTATCAGCACAACCAGCCGATAGACATCGGAGCGCTTCTCTGGCTCAGTGAGGACTCGCCCGTCGCCGGAACCGGAGTCGACTCCCAGCGCGGGGTGGAGTTGGCGATCGACTACCTCGATGGGGAGTTCGACGGATCGCCGGGATTGGCGCTTGGGCACGATGTGGAACTGAATCTGGCAGATGATGGCTGCGACCCGGCGCAGGGTCGTCGCGGCGCAGAGAAGCTCGTTGGCAAAGAGGGCCTCCTTGCGGTTGTAGGCACCACCTGTTCCTCTTCTGCGATCGATGCAGCCTCTCAGGTGTTGTCGAACGAGGGGATCGTTCTCATTTCACCCACCAACACCGCGCCGGAGTTGACCAGTCGAGAAGGCCACGATCCTTTCTACGCGAGGACCGCTCCGAACGACCTGATCCAGGGAGCCGTGGTGGGTGATTTCGCCGTCAAGCGCGCATCCGGAGGTTTAGCTTGGGTTCTCAGCGACGGGACTGCCTACAGCGAGTCGCTGGCCGAGACATTTGCCACGAGATTCTCGGATTCCGGTGGCTCGGTCGAGAGGGTGAGATTGAAACCGACGGAGTCTTCGGCCGGGGTTTCCGGGGCGCTTTCAGCAGTTGAGGGCACTCCGGATATCGTCTATCTGCCGCTCAACGGGGATCTCTGCGGCGAGGCGGTATCCGCCATCGGCTCCTTTCCAGGACTGCTTCTGACTTCAGACGGCTGTTTCAACTCGGAGGTACTGCAGGTGGCGGAGTCGAGCGGTTTGCGGCTGAACGCCTCGGGCCCCGATGTGCGCGACCTCGCCTCGAACCGCTTTTACGGCCAGGAACTCCTGCCGGCATATCGGGAGTCATTCGGCGAGAGTCCGACTGCGATCTTCCATGCGCACGCCTTCGACGCGGCGAATCTCATCTTCGATGCGCTGCGCCGTAGCGCGCTGGAGACCGAAGATGGTTCGCTGGCGGTGCCTCGCAGCGCGTTTCGCGCCGCTTTGTTCGAAACCGAGGGCTACGACGGCTTCTCTGGAACTCTCAGCTGCAACGACCTCGGCGACTGCCAAGTCGCCTCGCTGATCTCCATCTACGCCTCGCCTAACTGGCCGGTCGAGGGCGGAAACCAGAACGCCAAGCCGGTCTACAGCCAGAGCCTTACGCTCGAGGAAGTGATCCCCTAAGCGTCGGCGGTTGCTTTGGGGTCCTCGGCCTTCTTCTTGTCCGAGGATTTCTTGGTCGCCCGCTTCTTCGAGAAGGTCAGCTCGCCATCCGAGGCATCGACCTTGATCGTGTCGCCTTCGGCGAAGTCTCCCTCGAGCAGGCGCAGCGCCAGCTTGTCGACCAGTTGCTTCTGGATTACCCGCTTCAACGGCCTGGCACCGTAGACCGGGTCGTATCCGAGGTTCGCAAGTAGCTCTCGCGCCTTCGGGGTCAACTCGATCTCCAGCCCCTTCTCGGCCACGCGCTTGGTCAGCCCCGCGACCTGCAGCTCCACGATCTCTCCGATGTTCTCCTTGGTCAGGCGGTGGAACAGAACCACGTCGTCGATCCGGTTGAGGAACTCGGGCCGGAATGTCTGCTCGAGAGTCTCGGTGACCTCGTTACGGGTCGCCTCGCTCAGCTCACCCTCGCCCTTCTGGGCGGAGATCGCTTGGGATCCGACGTTCGAGGTCATGATCAGGACCGTGTTGGTGAAGTCCACGGTGCGGCCTTGCCCGTCGGTCAGGCGCCCGTCGTCCATCAACTGCAGCAGCAGGTTGAAGACATCGGGGTGTGCCTTCTCGATTTCGTCGAGCAGGATGACGGCGTAAGGGCGACGGCGCACCGTCTCGGTCAGCTGACCGCCCTCTTCGTATCCGACATATCCCGGAGGGGCGCCGATCAGTCGCGCGACCGAGTGCTTTTCCATGTACTCGGACATGTCGATCCGCACCATCGCCTGCTCGGAGTCGAACATGAACTCCGCCAGCGCGCGAGCAAGCTCGGTCTTACCGACACCAGTTGGCCCGAGGAAGAGGAAGCTTCCGATCGGTCGGTTCGGATCCGACAGCCCAGAGCGTGAGCGGCGAAGTGCGCCAGAGACGGCTACGACAGCCTCCTCCTGGCCGATCACCTTGTCATGAAGGCGCTCCTCCATCTGGATCAGCTTCTCGACCTCTCCCTCCATCAGCTTCGAGACCGGAATGCCGGTCCACTTGCCAACCACCTCGGCGATGTCCTGCTCGGTGACCTCCTCGGTCAGCAGCGATCCTTCGCCGCGGTGCAGCTCGGCGAGCTTTTCCTCACCGGCGATGATCTGCTTCTCGATCTCGGGGATTCGTCCGTAACGCAGCTCTGCGGCGCGCTCCAGGTCGGCTTCGCGCTCGGCCTTTTCAGCCTCGCGCTGGGCCTCGTCCAGGTCGGCCTTTGCGCCCTTGATCTCGTCGATTGCGGACTTCTCGTTCTGCCAACGGGCCTTCATCTCGCTCGAGCTCTCGTTCAGCTCGGCAAGCTCTGCCTCGAGCGCGTCGAGGCGTTTCTTCGAGGCATCGTCGGTCTCCTTCTTCAGGGCCTCGCGCTCGATCTCGAGCTGTTGGATGCGTCGCTCGACCTCGTCGATCTCGGTCGGCATCGAGTCGATCTCGATCTTCAGCCGCGATGCCGCCTCGTCGATCAAGTCGATCGCCTTGTCCGGCAGGAAGCGGTCGCTGATGTAGCGGTCAGAGAGGTTTGCGGCAGCGACGATCGCGGTATCGGTAATCCGAACACCGTGATGGACCTCGTAGCGCTCCTTCAGACCGCGGAGGATCGCCACGGTGTCGCCGATCCCGGGCTCACCGACGACGACCGGCTGGAATCGCCGCTCCAGCGCAGGGTCTTTTTCGATGTGTTTGCGGTATTCGTCGAGCGTGGTGGCGCCTACTGCTCTCAACTCGCCACGTGCGAGCATGGGCTTCAGCAGGTTCGAAGCATCTACCGCGCCTTCGGCTGCACCCGCACCGACGATCGTATGGAGCTCATCCATGAACAGGACTATCCGACCTTCGGCATCCTGGATCTCCTTCAGCACTGCCTTGAGTCGTTCTTCGAACTCGCCTCGGTACTTCGAGCCAGCCAGCAGTGCACCGATGTCGAGCGAGATCACCTTGCGATCTCGCAGGCTGTCTGGAACGTCGCCTGAGACAACGCGCTGCGCGAGGCCTTCGACGATCGCGGTCTTGCCGACCCCCGGCTCGCCGATCAGGACGGGGTTGTTCTTGGTGCGGCGTGAGAGGACCTGGACTACCCGACGGATCTCCTCGTCGCGTCCGATCACCGGATCGAGCTTGCCGCTTTCGGCTTCAGCGGTCAGATCGCGCCCGTACTTTTCGAGCGCGCCGTATGAATCCTCTGGATTGGGAGAGGTGACCCTGTGGGGTCCTCGCATCTCCATGATCGCCTTCGCCAGTTCAGCCTTGTCGGGCAGCAGATCGGCCACGGGTGAGCGGTCGCCGTCGAGGCCGAGCAGCAGGTGCTCGGTCGAGATGTACTCATCGGCCATCGCCTCGGCCTCACGCTCGGCCTCCTGGATGACCCAGATCAGGGTGTCTGAGGGCCGGGACTGGGGGACACCCTCGCCGGTAACGCGAGGCAGTTCCTCGATCGCCTTTTCTGCAGAGGTCCGAACCGCTTTGGGGTCGGATCCCAGCTTGGTGAGCACGGGTGAGACCAGCCCTTCGGGCTGGTCGAGCAGGGCGAGCAGGAGATGAGCAGGCGCTATCTCGGTGTTCTGGTGCTCGCTCGCGATGCGGGAAGCCGAAGCAACGGCCTCCCCTGACTTGATCGTAAATCGGTCTTCTTGCATAGGAACGAAATCCTACTGCCTTAACACCAATTTGTCAAGATATCTGAGTCAAAAAGACTTAGATATACGCCTATGTAGATGCCTATATGAAGTTATGCCTTGAGAACGTCCAGCAGATCCAGCTCGATCCGCTCAGGCGGACCGGCGATCAGATCAGCTACCGAGTCGTTGAAAGCGGCGAAATCCTCGTCGCTGTTGACCTCTTCGGCCAGACCGTGCGGCAGCACGCCGATTCCCCTGACCAGGCCGCTGGCGGGATCGCCGACCAGCAGGATCAGCTCGTCAGAGGGGTGCTTTTCCTGGAACCGTTTGGCGAACTCGCCGTAGAGCTTTGCCACTTCCTCGTAATGACCGGGTTTTGCGTGCAGCGTGAACTCGACCAGTGATGACATCGATTACTCCTGTCTCGTTGATTGCGTGACGGGAGGGTAGCCGGGGAGGCCTCAGCGGGCGCCGCCGCGCAGGCGCCAGGCTACCCACAGTGCCGATGCCGTGGCAAGACCGGCCGAGACCGCACCCTTCATCGAGGCCTCTGCGACGCTCTTTTCACCCGATGCCCAGGCTGCACCGAAGATCGCTGTATCTCCTGCATCGGCAGCTGCGACCGCGAGGGTCGAGGCAAGAAGCGCCGGTCGGTTCCCCTTGATCAGCGCTGCCGTCTCAGCAGCGCCGAGCACGATGTCCCTACCACCTGCGAGCCGGGCCACCGCAAGAGTCGATGGGCTCGGCTTCTCGAAGCCGAGCGTTTTGAGCGTCGTCTCCGGCGCGATCATCAGACCGGCACCGATCGCAAGACGACCCAGCGCCAGCCCCGAGGCCAACAGCATCACGTCAGGTGCGCGGGTCGCAGGATCTGCACTCCCGAGTCCGGTCAGTTGTTCTTCATCGCGGTAGATGACGCAACCCTACCGCGCCGCAGGAGGTGTCGCTACTTGGATCTTCCCCGGCGTTTGACTTCTATCCGGGTCGGACCGCCGGTTTGTCTGGGCTTGCCTACGCCGTGACTTTCGTAGGCCCCATAGGGGACCATCTCACCACCGACCGCAGAGCGAAGTCGCTCCATCTCGGCCACCATCTCGCGCTCCATCCGGTCGGCACGTTCACGCATCCGTGCCATTTCGGCCCGCATGCGTGCCACCGATTCCTCCATCTCGAGCATCGCTACCACGCCGGCGAGGTTCAGGCCCTGCTCGCTGGTCAGCTGCTGGATCCGCTGCAGTCGCTCTACGTCTGCCTGTGAGTAGAGGCGCGTGTTCTTGGGTGAGCGTTGAGGGGTGATCAGGCCGCGTGCTTCGTACATCCGCAGTGTCTGGGGGTGCATTCCTGCGAGATCAGCGGCAATCGAGATCATGAACACCCCACGGGTTTCCTCGACCACTTCACCGGTCTTGGTCTTTGCGTCGGCCTTCGGCCTGGGCTTGCGCTGAGCTGCCATCTACCTACTCCACCTTGCCGGAATCGTCGGATCCGTTGGATGTCGATCTGGTACCGCGGGTGGCGGAAAGCATGCCCTCGCGTGGATCGTGACCGTTCATCGATTCGGCCAGCTTCTCCACGGCTTCGCGCTGCGAGTCGGAGAGGTCGGTCGGTACCTCGATCTTCACCTTGTAGTGGATATCGCCGCGACCGGATCCGTTTGGCCTCGGGGGGCCCTCGCCCCTCAGCCGTTGCGACGTTCCGTGCTGAGTTCCAGCCGGGATCTTGATCTTCTTGGACCCAGAGAGGGTCGGAACTTCGATCGTTGCTCCGCTCATCGCTTCGACTACCGAGACGGGGAGATCGACCTCCAGATTTCCATCGGAGCGCTGCTTGAACACCGGAGACGGTGCGACTCGTGTGGTCACGTACAAATCTCCCGGAGGCCCTCCGTAGGGGCTCGGCTCACCCTTTCCAGCGAGCCTGATTCGGCTCCCCTCGTGCACACCGGCAGGGATATTCACTCTGAACTTCTTGGTTGTCCTGCCCACCCCGGCCCCGCCGCAGTCGCTGCACGGATCGCGGATCGTCTGACCTCTGCCCCCGCAGGCAGGGCAAGGCTGCGAGATCGAAAAGAATCCTTGGCTTTCGGCATCCACTCCACGGCCACCGCAGCGCTCGCAAGCGACAGCCTGAGTTCCGGGTGCTGCTCCGCTTCCACCGCAGGTGTCGCAACTGGCGGTCATCGGTACCGCTACCTGAACCTGCGTTCCGTGAATGGCCTGGTCGAAGCTGAGCGCGATCTCGGCGTCGAGGTCATTGCCTGGAACATTCGTCTGTCCGCCGCCTCCGCCTCTTCCGAACAGGTTCGAGAGCACATCACCGAAATCCTGGAATCCGCCGCCGCTGAAACCAGGGCCACCGCCTCCGGGCGGGAATCCACCCATGCCGAACATCCCGCCCTGATCGTAGGCCTGTCGCTTCTCGGGATCGGACAACGTGTCGTAGGCAGCCTGGATCTCTTTGAATCGCTCCTCGGCCTTCTCGTCGTCAGGGTTGCGATCGGGGTGCCACTGGCGCGCAAGCTTGCGGTAGGCCTTCTTGATCTCGTCGTCGGAGGCCTCCTTGGAGACCCCGAGTACCTCGTAGGGGTCACGGGTCGGCATCGTCTACCTCACTCGCTGACCACGACACGCGCGGCCCTGAGGACTGCGCCGTCGAGTCGGTAGCCACGGTCGAGAGTTTCGATCACGACGCCCGCATCGGTGCCCTCGACCGCTTGCGCCGAGATCGCCTCGTGCAGGCTGGGATCGAACTTTTCGCCTGCAGGGTCGTAGGACTCCACTCCGGCCCGTTCGAGCCCACCGCGCAGTTCGCGGTAGATCAGCACCACTCCCCGGCCGAGACCGTCGTCGGTCTGAGCATCAGGATCGGTTGGGTCTATCCCTGCGGCCTTCAGTGCAAGCTCGAGGTTGTCGAGCGAGGGGATCAGCTCCCGAGCAAGTTCTGCCTTGCCGCGAACGACCGCTTCAGCCGTTTCGCCGGCGACCCGCTTGCGGTAGTTCTCGAAGTCCGCCTTCGTACGCTGGGCGAGATCGAGATACTCGTCCCGCTCGCGCTTCGCAACTGACAGCTCGTCGAGATCCTCTTCGACCTGGGCCTCCGCCTCAGCTGCGGCATCAGCCGCTGGGTGGGCGTCGCCTGCCGGGTCGGGAGCGCCCTCCCAAGCATCCTGCTCGGCTGCGCCCTCCGACCCGGCGGCGCCGGATTCGGTCGGTTCGTTCATCTCTGTCTGCGGCTCGTCTGCCACCTTCGACTACTCCTTCTGCGCGGGCTCGTCGTCGACGACTTCCGCGTCGACTACCTCTTCCTCGGACGAGGAGTCGGAGCCGTTGCTGGAGGCAGAGCCGTCGGAGTCCGAAGCATCCGCAGAGGCCTGCTCGTAGACCTTGGCAGACACTGCCTGGAAGGCTGTCTGCAGCTTCTCGGTCTTCTCGCCGATCTCCTTTGCGTCGTCAGACGCGAGTGAGTCCCGGACCTCCTTGATTGCGGCTTCGATCTCGCTCTTTTGGGCATCGTCGACCTTGTCGCCGAGCTCACCGAGCTGCTTCTCGGCCTCGTGGGCGGCGTTTTCGCCTACGTTTCGGGCCTCGGCCAATTGGCGCTGGGCCTGATCCTCTTCCGCGTGGGTCTCAGCGTCGGAGATCATCTGTTCGACCTCGTCATCCGAGAGCCCCGAGCCACCCTTGATCTCGATCCTCTGCTCCTTGCCGGTGCCGAGGTCCTTGGCCGAGACGCTGAGGATTCCGTTGGCGTCGATGTCGAAGGTGACTTCGATCTGCGGGATCCCCCGCGGCGCCGGCGGGATTCCGGTCAGCTGGAAGCGGCCAAGGCTCTTGTTGCCCGAGGCCATCTCACGCTCACCTTGCAGCACATGCACCTCTACCGAGGGCTGGTTGTCCTCTGCGGTCGAGAAGATCTCCGACTTCTTCGACGGGATCGTGGTGTTGCGCTCGATCAGCTTGGTCATCACGCCGCCCTTGGTCTCGATTCCGAGGGTCAGGGGGGTGACATCCAGCAGCAGGACGTCCTTGACGTCGCCAGCCAGCACTCCAGCCTGGATTGCCGCACCGATCGCGACTACTTCATCGGGGTTCACACCCTGATGCGGATCCTTGCCGGTCAGCTCCTTGACCTTCTCCTGAACTGAGGGCATGCGGCTCATGCCGCCAACGAGCACCACGTGCTCTACCTCGGCGTCGGCATCGGCCAGAGCCTGCTTGACGGGCTCGACGATGCGATCGAGCAGGTCCGAGGTCAACTCGGCCAGCTTCGAACGAGTCAACTTGGTCTCGAGGTGACGGGGTTCGCCGTCGACCGCGGTGATGAAGGGCAGGGAGATCTGTGACTCCTGCGCTGCGGAGAGTTCGATCTTCGCCTTCTCCGCCGCCTCGTAGAGTCGCTGCAGAGCGCGTTTGTCGTTTGCGAGGTCGACGCCCTGATCCTTTTTGAACTCCGAGACCAGCCATTCGACGATCGCCTTGTCCCAGTTGTCGCCACCGAGGTGGTTGTCACCCGCGGTCGACTTGACCTCGAACACGCCATCGCCGATCTCGAGAACCGATACGTCGAAGGTTCCGCCGCCCAGGTCGAAGACGAGGATGGTCTGTTCGGTCTTTTCCTTGTCGAGTCCGTACGCGAGCGCTGCAGCGGTGGGCTCGTTGATGATGCGCTTGACCTCGAGTCCGGCGATCTTGCCGGCGTCCTTGGTGGCCTGACGCTGGTCGTCGTTGAAGTAGGCCGGAACGGTGATCACTACCGAGTCGACCTCTTCACCGAGCTTTGCCTCTGCGTCGGCCTTCAGCTTCTGCAGAATCATTGCCGAGATCTCGGGCGGGGAGTACTGCTTGCCCTCGGCCTCTACGCGAACGTCGCCGTTCGGTCCTTCGACGACCTTGTAGGGCACGATGGTCTCTTCTTCTTTGACCTCACCCTCCTTGCGGCCCATGAAGCGCTTGATCGAGAAGATCGTGTCCTCTGGATTCATCACCGACTGCCGCTTCGCGACGGTACCGACGAGTCGCTCACCCGAATCGGTGAACGCGACCACCGACGGGGTAGTGCGTCCACCCTCGGCGTTTTCTAGAACTGTCGGGTCATCGCCTTCCATTACGGCGACGCAGGAGTTGGTGGTGCCCAGATCGATTCCTATGGTCTTTGCCATCTTGAGATTCCTCCTAGGTGTGGATTACGAAGTTTCGTGAGACGCTTAAGTCGCGCCTGAGAAATAATCTAAGCGAGACCGTAGCAGATCTATACGGGGCAAGTCAAGGCCAAACCTTCTGCTCTCATACGGGTATATATGAGAGGTATGGAAGCAAAGCGCACCCATGAGAGAGCCAGCACGCGCCGCGAGGCGCTGGCCACGGCTGCCGCTGCCGGGCTGACGATCGCCGGCGCTCGCCTGTTGACGGGACCGCAGGTGCCGCGTGCCGAGGGAGCGCCGCCCGGCCAAGCGATCGTGGTTGGGGCAGGCCTCGCCGGTCTCACCGCAGCGATCGAGCTGCGCGAAGCTGGCTGGGGTGTGACGGTTTTCGAAGCACGTCCACGGCCCGGTGGTCGGGTCTACACGATCCGCGATCCCTTCCTTCAGCGCCAGCACGCTGAAGGCGGCGGTGAGTTCATCGATACGACTCACCATCGCATCAGGGCCTATGCCCGCCGGTTCGATCTTCCCCTGGAAGTGATCGACCGGGGCTATGACCGCCTCGACGATGTGTTCTTTCGAAAAGGCAGAAGGAGGCGTGGCTATCGGTCTCTCGGAAAGCAGGGACGACGACAGACCAATCGCTTCTGGAATCGAATCGAGTCATTGGCCGAGCCACTCGATCCGTTCGATCCGGCAGCTCGAGGCGCCCGCTACGACCGGATGTCGATCGTTGACTTGATGGACGAGGTCGGAGTCGCTGGCGCAGCTCGTAGCGTTCTGATCAGGGATTTCGAGGATGAGTATGCAGCCCATCCGGGGCAGACCTCTCTTTTGATGGCACTTACCGCTGAGCGTGCAGCCTGGAGTCAGGGAGAGGCGGGCGTCGAGAAGTTCAGGATCAGGGGTGGCAACGCCAGACTTACCTACGCGATGGCTCGTTCGCTCGGGCCAGCGGTTAGGTATCTCGAACCGGTCGGCCAGATTGCGCATGATTTTGGCGGCGTCGAGGTGACGACTCCGCAAGGTACCTACACCGCAGATCAGCTCGTGTTGGCGGTTCCACTTCCGGCGGCGCGACGGATCGAGTTCTCACCGGCACTTCGTACCCGTCTGCGTGAGGCGATCAACCAGATTCCATACGGCACCACGGTCAAGACGGTCATCCAGTACTCATCCCGAGCCTGGAAGAAGCAGGGACTCACCGGTTCGGCGATTTCGGACATCCCCTCGGTCGGTTCTGTCTGGGAAGCGACCGATCAGCAGAAGGGCAAGGCCGGAATCTTGATCTCGTATGCCTCCGCTGGCCGTGGGGCGCGTGCGGCCAAGTTGCCCAAGAGGGCACGGCTTGCCGCTTCATCAAAGGGGATGAGGAAGGTCTTTCCCGAGGTGGCAGGCAGGCGGGTGCGCGCCGTGTCCGTCCCCTGGCCGGACTTTCCCTTGAGCGGCGGCGCCTACATCGCTTACGGACCAGGACAGATCGACCCGTATTTCACCGACATGCAAGAGCCGAACGGAAGGATCTGGTTTGCCGGTGAGCATCTGGACCCGACTTTCGGCTACATGGAATCCGCCATCCGCTCGGGATCGAGAGTTGCCGGGCGGATCGGCCGAGCCTGAGTTCGTCGCCTTCTCACGAAACGAAAAAGACCCGCCGGGCTTGTGCCCGACGGGTCTGAAGTCGAATCGCTGATCCAGACGAGGCTACTTCAGCTTCACTGTCTGGAATACACCTGCGTGGTCTGAGCCCCAGTAAGGCCCTGGACCCGTGGTGCGGAACGGCTTGTTGCCGGTGATCTTCGTCGGACCGACCCGGCTGAACTTGCTCGAGTTGGTCAGGACGTGATCGATGTGGTGATCGAAGTCCGACGCATAACCGGTCTTCTTGTCGAGCAGGTCCGCGCTGAGGCAGCAACTGCCACCGCCAACGTTCTGTACCGCGTTGACCGAGGTGAGGGAGGTCATCCCGTCGGTCACGAGCGCGAGGTATGCGCAGCGGTCCCAGCCCGTTCCGTCGAGGATGCCGACCGTGCTGGGGTCTCCGTCGACCGTGTCG
>JBEIRY010000099.1:0-3243 GCA_040375675.1 Thermoleophilales bacterium
GGCCACACCCGCATGGTCACGATCGGCGTGATCACCTTCGTCGTCGCCTCGGCCTTTTGCGGGTTCACTCCCAACAGCGGCATCGCCGAGGCGTGGATCATCTTCTTTCTCGTAATCCAGGGCGTTGGCGCCGCAATGATGATCCCGTCAGCCCTTGAGCTGGTTATCTACTCCTTCTCGTTCAACGAGCGCGGCAAGGCGCTGGCACTCTTTTTCGGCATCACCGGTGCTATCACTTCAGTCGGCCCTATCTCCGGCGGTTACCTGACCGAGATCACCTGGCGGGCGATCTTCTGGATCAACATCCCCATCGCGATCATTGCGCTGGTCTTGATCTACATCTCACGCCACGAGGACAAGCGCGCACCCGCACCGATCGACTACCGCGGCGCAGTCCTGATCACCGCGGGGATGGCCTTGTCGGTGCTGGGCCTGCAGCAGGCAAGCGAGTGGGGGTGGGGCGACTGGAAGACGATCGCCTCGATCGCGGTCGGCACGGTTCTGATCGTCGTATTCGTCTTGCACGAGCTGAAGAGCAAGATCCCGCTGATGAGAGTGAGGATCTTCACCGATCGCGCGTTTGCCGTCGAAAATGTCGTGCTCTTCCTGCTGATGATCGTCTTCATTCCGTTGTTCTTCTTCTGCAGCACCTACTCGCAGATCTCGCTCGGATACAGCGCCTCGAGCGCCGGCCTCTACATCCTCACCTTCTTCGCCGGCTTTGCGACCTCGGCCCAGATAGGCGGGCGCATCCTCGACAAGGTGGGTGCGTGGCCAGCCGTGGTGGCGGGGGCGGCGATCGCGACCGTCGGCTTCTACTTCTGGTCGCAGAGCTTGACCGGTCTCGACTATTCGACCCAGTGGTATTGGATAGTCATCTCAGGTGCCGGTATGGGCATGATCTTGGGACCGGCAAACACCGACGCGATCAACCGCGCCCCCAAAACCTCCTACGGCGAGGCAACCGGCATCACCCAGACGGTGCGCAACTACGGCTCGAGCCTGGGGCTCGCCGTCCTCGGGACGATCCTGATCACCGAGAACACCAACAATGTCGAATCCGCCCTGGGCAAGTTGGGCCTGCCCCAAGGCGTGGCCAGCCGCATCGCCTCGGATCTCGGCAACTCAGGTGGCAGGCCCAGTGGCGCTGGTGTCGACGGGGGAGGCGACAGGGCCAAGGCAATCCTCCACAGCGTGGAGCAGGCCTACGCTCAGTCCACCGAGACGATCTTTCTCATCATGACCGGCGTACTCGCTGCGATCTTCGTCTTTTCGCTCTTCTTCCTCCCTCGCGGCAAGCTCGACCAGGCCGTAGACGCAGGCAAGTTCGACAAGTAGTTCGACCGGGCAACCTCCCTGCGCAACTTTCCCGGGCGTTGGGGTTTAATGTGTAGATTGAAGTTGCTTGAAAGACGTTCTGCGCGTCTCTGCGCTGGTTCTATGAAAGGCGTATTCGCTTTGAAGCACAAACTCCGCCTCACCCTTGTCGCGATCCTGGCAGTCGCCGCGCTTGGCGCCGTTGCGCCTGCGGCCAATGCCTATATCTACTGGGCCGACGCCCAGAACCCCCCGCGCATCCAGCGCGCCGGCAACGATGGCACCAACCGGGTCGAGAACTTCGTGGTCCCTGCGGGCGCGAGCGACATCTTCGGAGTCGCAGTCGATGCCAACTACATCTACTGGACCGACCCGACCGCAGGCACGATCGGCCGCGCCAACCTGGACGGCTCAAACGCCAACAATGCCTTCATCGAAGAAATACCGAACGCGAAGGGCATTGCCGTTGACGCTGGTCATATCTATTGGGTGACCGATAATCCAAACAACGCCACCGTCGACTACCTCTTCAAGGCGAACCTCGATGGGACGCTTCCAACGGTAATTTCCTCCCTCACCGCGGGAACCAACCCAATGGGTATCGCGGTCGACTCGACGTACATCTACTGGACGTTGCGCGGCACCGGCAAGCTCGCCCGGGCGACTTTCAACCTGAGCACGATCCAGCAAGCCTGGTTAACCACCACGAGCCCGTCGGCCGTCGCGGTCAATGCGAGTCATGTCTACTGGGCAAACTTCGTCAATGCGCCTTCCGACAGCTCGATCGGGCGAGCCAACATCGTCTCTCCGAGCCGGGACCAGAGTTTCGTCACCGGCGCAAAGAGTCCGTACGGAATAGCGCTGAATTCGAGCTATCTCTACTGGGGTAACTCGGGCACGACCTCGATAGGTCGCTCCGGCCTGGACGGCTCGAGCCCCAATCAGAGCTTCATCACCAACGCGGGAGAAGTGAGGTCGATTGCCGCCAACGCTCTCGACCCGGTCGGCTCTCTCACTCCATCCTCCAACGCCTTCGGAAACCAGCCGATCGCCGCCGGCGCCAGCTCGTCTGCAACCTTCACCTTGACCTCCAGCGGCAGCGCCAACCTGACCATTCCAGCCAGTGGAATCACCTTGACCGGCACGAACGCCGATCAGTTCCAGGTGAGCGGCGGCACCTGCTCGGCCGGCTCCAGCTCGCTGGCGAACACTCAGACCTGCACCGTCACCGTCACCTTCGACCCAACGAGCACCGGCGCAAAGTCGGCCACCCTCGAGGTCCAGACAAACGACGGCACCAAGACCGCCGCTCTTACCGGCACAGGCACAGGGCCCGCAGGCTCGTTCAGTCCTTCTTCGCTTTCCTTCGGGAGTCAGTTGGTCTCAGGGGGCGGAACCGCGACGGTGAACATGACCTTGACCTCGACCGGCTCAGCCGACCTGGTACTGGCGAGTGGGCTCGCAACTCTTGGTGACTATTCCGACTTCCCGATCGACTCTGCCACTTGTAAGTCGGGTACCGCTGCGGTCGTAAGTGGGACGACCCTCTCCAGCGGCGAGAGTTGCGTCATCACGGTCGCATTTGACCCCACGAGTACTGGCGCCAAGTCGATGACTCTCTCCATCGATACAAACGACGGCACCAAGACCGCCACTATCACCGGCACCGGCATTGCTCCCGCCGGATCTCTCAGCCCACCGAGTAACGACTACGGGAGCCACCTCGTAGGCACTGAGACGGCGGCCACTTACACCTTGACCTCAACCGGCTCGGCTGACCTCGATATCGAGGGTATGGGCATCGGTGGCAGCGGCGGGGAGAATTTCGGGCTCTTGAACGACGGCACCTGCTCGCCGTCGACGCAGCTTTCGAACGGCCAGTCCTGCACGATCATCGTGAACTTCTCTCCCACCAGCACCGGCGCC
>JBEIRY010000111.1:0-2275 GCA_040375675.1 Thermoleophilales bacterium
GGGAGAAGGAGTTCGTGGATGCAGCGCGGTCGGTCGGCGCATCGAACCGGCGGATCATCTTCCGCGAGATGCTCCCAAACCTGACCGCTCCGATAATCGTCTACTCGACCATCCTGATCCCCTCGGTGATCCTCTACGAGGCAGCACTTTCGTTTCTCGGAGTAGGGATCCAGCCGCCGGCGGCAAGCTGGGGCCAGATGATTTCTGACGCCACCGACATCTTCGATGCCGCGTGGTGGTACCTGCTCTTCCCCGGTCTCGCGCTGGTTTCTACGGTTCTCGCCTTCAACTTGGTAGGCGACGCCCTCCAAGATGCGCTGCAGCCGAAGGCGCGGCGAAATCGCTCATGGCTTCCAGGAAAAACCAAAGAGGAAGAAATCAAAAAGGAGGAATCGCAATGAATCGAAAGAGAGGAATCGCAGCCGTCACTGCTGCCTTCTCGATCGTCGCCATGCTTGCGCTTGCAAGCTGCGGTGGATCGAGCGGCACCACGGCGACCGACTTCCCTCTGCCGACCGAGGCACCGGGCAACGCTCAAAAGGGCGGAGATCTCGAGGTTCTCGCTGGCGGAGACGTCGACTACATGGACCCAGGGGCGAGCTACTACCAGTTCACCTTCATGATCGATTACGCGGCCTACAGACCGCTGCTCTCTTGGCCTCCAGCCGAGACCAAGACACCGCAGCCGGACCTTGCAGCCGAGCAGCCGGACGTCAGCGGTGACGGCAAAACCGTCACCTTCAAGATCCGCCAGGGCGTCGAGTTTGCGCCGCCAGTTAGTCGCGATGTCACCTCGGCCGATGTCAAGTACGCGATCGAGCGAGGCCTGATGCCAGGAGTGGCAAACGGCTACATCGGCGCATACATGGATGGGCTCGAGGGCTTCGATGCGGCCAACACGGCAGTGACGAAGAACCCAACAGTCGCGCCCGACATCTCGGGTATCCAGACGCCAGATGACCAGACGATCGTGTTCAAGCTGACCAACACCAGCTCGGCCACTTTGATTCAGGCCTTGTCATTGCCGTTGAGTTCACCGGTGCCGGAGGAGTACGCCAAGGAGTTCGACTCCAAGAGCCCGTCGACCTACGGAGACCACGCAGTCGCGACCGGCCCCTACATGGTCGAAAACGACGAGCAAGGCAACCTGACCGGATACGAGCCGGGCAAGGAGATCCGCATGGTTCGCAACCCGAACTGGGATCCCTCGACCGACGATCGCCCCGCCTACGTGGACACGATCACGGTCAAGGAGGGCTACGCCGACCCCGCCTCTGCCTCACGGCAGATCCTGACCGGCGAGAGCCAGGTGAACGGTGACTTCGGTCCGCCGCCATCAGTGCTGCGACAGGCAGCAACTCAGTACAAGCAGCAGCTCTCGCTGCCGGCGAGCGGTGGCATCCGCTACATCTCGCTGAACACGCAGCTCGCTCCGCTTAACGACATCGATGTCCGTAAAGCGATCCTCGCGGCGACAAACCGCGAAGCGCTGCGTTTGACCAGGGGCGGTGAGGCAGCCGGTTCTATCGGTTCTCACTTCATCCCACCGGAGATCCCGGGATTCGAGGAGGCCGGTGGCTATGAAGGCACCGGTGTCGATTTCCTCGAAAACCCGTCGGGCGACACTGCCCTCGCTGCCAAGTACATGAAGAAGGCGGGCTACGCCTCCGGCAAGTACGACGGCAACGAAGAGCTCCTGATGGTCGGAGACGACAGTGCAACCAGCAGGCGGGTCGGAGAGATCATGCTCGACACGCTCGAGAAGCTGGGCTTCAAGGTCAACTACCGACCGGTCTCTCAGGAGATCATGTACACGAAGTTCTGCGGCTCACCCGCTGCAAAGGTGGCGGTCTGCGCCACCACGGGCTGGCTGAAGGACTTCAACGACCCTGAGTCACTGCTCGACCCGACGTTCAACGGGACCAACATCCTCCCGTCGAACAACGTCAACTGGCCTCAGCTCGACGTCAAGTCGATCAACGATGCGATGGCCAAGGCCGCGCTGTTGACCGATCCGGGCGAGCGGGCAAAGGCCTGGGCGGACATCGACAAGCAGATCACCGCTCAAGCGCCTGCCGTGCCATGGATCTGGGACAACTCCCCAGTGATCTGGTCGGAGAACGTCGAACCGGTGGTCAACCTGTTCAACGCATCCGCCGACCTCTCCTACACCTCACTCAGCAACTAGGAGACGGCGAGGGGAAGCTCAGACAAGTGGAGAGGGGTGCCGCGCAGAGTAACGTTTGGAGGCCCCCCCAACCGCGTATACCCACAA
>JBEIRY010000029.1:0-19775 GCA_040375675.1 Thermoleophilales bacterium
ATTACGACCGCATAGCGATCGTCCGCTATCCAACTCGCGCATCGTTTCTCGATATGCAGCGGCGAGAGGACTTTCAGGAACTGCATATTCACAAAGACGCCGGAATGGAGTTCACCACCGTGATCTCCTGCACACCGGAGTCGGTCAACCCGGCGCATACGAATAGCGACGGAACGCTCGTGATGCGGGTGAGGCGTCTGACCGAAGGCGTCGAGCCCTCAGCCGATCCGGATGGAGTGACTCCGATAGCCCACTTCGAGACCGAGGGCGCGATCATCGGCGACGGCAGTATCTGGCACCAGGTGCGTTTGGACCTCGCTCCCGAAGGCGGGCTGGATCAACTCACAGAGGCCGAGGGCGTCGAAGAGCAAGTAATCGTGGAGCTCGACGCGCCGGTGATAGATGCGCTGGTCGAGTCGGTAGAGACAGCCGAAACCTAGACCCGGACCGCTCGCCCGCACGGAGCGAATCCGCACGGGCGAGCAACCGGATGAGGATCAAGGAATGTTCGAGCAGTTCTCGGGGTAGCCCTTGTTGTGCTTCAGGCACTCCTGCTTCTGCTTGGAGACGCTTTCGTTGTTGTTGTTCTGGTTGTCGTTCTGATTGTTGTTGTTGTCGTTCTGATTGTTGTTCTGGTTGTCGTTCTGCTGCTCGACCGTGCTGGTCACCGTCGTGGTCGAACTACCGCTGCTGCCGCAAGCGGCAACCCCGAAGGCAAGTGCCGCGACACAGGCGACTGCCAGAAACACGCGTGTGAATTTGCTCACATGGACCTTTCTGCTTTAGATGTACTTCTCTTACCTGAAAGAAGCTACCCGTTCAGAGGCACCAAATGGTGAAAGCCGCCTCGACCGCAGCTTCCGGCTAGATTGAAGCCGTGCAGCTGCCTAAGCGAAAGAACCTCGCGGACATCTCGACCGCCTACCGTTCGAGTCCCATCTACGTGACCATCACCGCGACTCTGACCATGGCGGCGATCGGAGCATTTGCTGTCTGGCGCAGCGAGCCGTTCGTCTTCCCGCCGCTCGGGCCCACGATCTTCATTCTGTTTGCCTTTCCCCTCGCCCAAGAGGCGAGCCCGAGAAATGTGATCGGCGCGTATCTCGCCGGCCTGTTCGCCGGAATAGTCGCCTTGTTGGTCTTCGGACTGGTAGATGTCCCACCCGACATAACCGACCTTTCCTGGAACAGGTTGGGAGCGATCCTCTTGAGCCTCGCTCTGGCAATTGTGATCCTGATGAGCTTCAGGCTCCTCCATATCCCTGGAGCGGCAGTCGCTCTGGTGGTGGGGATGGGCCTGCTCTCGCGCCCGGAGGACTGGCTCTTCATGCTGGAGGGAGCGGTGGCGGTGACGATCTTGGCCGTGGCGATCAACCGGATCGTCGGAATCCCCCACCCGCTCTGGAAGAACCCTGATGCAGAGAGAGCAATGGGGAAAGGCTGAGGCTTCTACCTCCCGGCCACGAAGCCACTCAGCGAAGATCCACCCACTCCTCGGGCACCGTCGATACCTATGAGCGCGAAATCGATCGAAGTCCCCTCGGTTGCGGCGGCGGCAAGCGGTAGCGAAATCTCATAGTCACCACCGCCCGCTGCGCGAGAAACGAGCGTGAGGGGAGCGCTCGGATCGATTCGGCCTGAATCGGGCAACCCGTGTCGCATCCTGAATGCAGCATCGAGATCCGCGTAATCAAGCGAGGCGCTGACCGACCTCACCTCGACCCGTATCGGATCTACCGCATTTCGCGACCTGAACCGCCAGACCAGCCTCCCGCCGGGTTCGGCAACAGCTGTCGGGTCGCGATTGGCGATCCTTGGAGTTGATGCAGGGGTTAGGCCGCTGCTGACCACCGTGAACTGGGCGTTCCATCTGCCTACCGTCGCTCCCCTTTCCGTATAGATCCACGGAAATGACGTGTCTGATGCGAAGTCGCCCGGAGTCGTGACAGGGATTCTCAAGGTGGCCACCTTGCCACCGGGAGGAACCACGGCAGTCTCGGTCACCTCAGGGATCGACCCGCTCTGGTCCAGCCAGACTCGTATCCGCGCTCCGCTCGGCGCCGGTTTGTCCAATCTCACCGTGTAGGGAACCAAGGTGGTCTGGCCGGGCGCGATGCTCTGCTGCAGGTCGGGGAGGTTCGCGGTAGGCAACACCGAAGCTCTGGGCGCCCGATTCACACCGCGGCTGCTTACGTCGACCAACCATGCCCGTCCTTGGCCACGGGTGGCAAGTCCCACCGCCTCGATCCTCGACAGGTCGACGCCCCTGAATGCTTTCCGCGGTGCCCAAATCTGCTGCGGCCAAAGCCTCAAGTCGCTGGCGGTACCGGTGATCGGCGACACCTGATTCCCGACTACTCGCGCAACCGCGACCCTGCCCTTGGAATCCCTGATCGCGAGACGTACCGACCCTGTGCTGGAGGGATCGAGCACCACTCGCGCGCTGAGCCTCTCAACCTCACTCAGATCCCTCGCTCGAGGTAGCGCAAGGAAGGCGCGGCCGACATCGGACCATTCCATGCGTAGAGCAGTCCGGCCAGGCAGATCTGAGACGTATCGGAAGGTAGGGCCCAACCAGGCAGTGTCGTTGCCGGAGTAGCTCCCGACGACGCCCCTACCGCAGGCGTCAGGGGTCGCAATGTCGTCGGCAAATGAATCGCCCGCGCAAAGTGAGGCGGTGACACCTCTCGAGATCATTCGCGACGCACTTTTCGGGACCAGCAAGAGGCGATCAGGGCCAGTGATGCTGGCCGAGCGAGCGGCAATGCCATCTGCTGCGACGGCGCGCGGACGTGGACCGGATCCGTCGAGCAATCGCAGCATCGAGCGGTTGCCGTCTTGGGTGTAGCGCACGACGGCGGCCAGGTACTCCCGCCCGACGACCCTCTCCTCGGCAGGGGTCAGCCGCAGCGAATCCTGACATCGTCCCGACGATGGGTCGGGTCCGTAGGCATAGCCAGCGTCGTCGGATCCGGTGTCCGAGGCCGACATGCCCGGCGTCCACTCTGTGTTCAGGTAGTTGTGGTTCGCACCGCCGATCCAGACGCTGCTCTGCAGCGGACCTCTGCCCCGGTAGAGGTCCCGGGCGCGGTCGACGAGGGTCTGTCCCTGCTGATCGGAGACATCACCATCGCACGCCGGAAGGAGGGTGACGGTGGGGACGATCGCTGGGGCAGAGCGCGAGAATGCAACTGGTGCAAACGGCACCACGCCAGCCAACCGGTACGGCTCCTTCGAGCGATCCGCAATCATCTGCGCGGCTCGCACGACTCCCTCACCGCCGCGGCTATGGCCCATCAACACGGTTCGAGAGAGATCTAGGTGCCCTACGAACCTCGATCCGTAGATCGCGGTGGGACGCCGATTTGCGAAGGCGAGTGCCGATAGATGATGCTCGACCAGCTTCCCCCTGGGAGTGGCCCCGTAGTCCTCACTCCCGTCCTGAGAATTGATGCCGTTTGCGGAGATACTGATCACCACCCTGCCTTGGCTCGCGATGCGATCGGCCAGGTAGCGATATCCGGTGTAGCTCGGGACGGGGATCGCCCCGAATCCTGAACACCACTGGGGAGTCGGGTCCGGGGCCGGGATGTCCCCGACGTCGGAGCACCATTGGTGTCGCCCGTGCAGCAGAAGGACGACAGGGAACCTGCCGCGAGCCACCGCACCCCCGGGCCGGGAGGGATAGGTGACCTCTGCGAGATCCTCGACCCGATACTGCAGCCCGACATCTACCGACTCCCAGCCACCAAAACCTTCCACCCGCTGCGTCGGATACTGCCCCTGACTACCGGGCGCGGGCAGGTCGGCGGAGGCGGAGGCGGAGGCGGTTGCAGCTCCAGCTGATCCGATCATGCAAACGGCAAGGATTGCGGTGAAGCGCTTCATCTACTCAGCGGTAACGCTGGTAGACGCTCTTGAGGCCGTCGCGGACGATGGTCGCTTTGGTCGGCGCGGTAAGCACCCAGCGCTTCTTCGTCTTGAAGGTTCGATAGCGCCAGCCATCAGGAACGCCGTAGCCAGCGCCCAGCTCGGTATTGGTCGGATCGAGCTGCAGCTCGGTCTTGGTCGCCGCACCGTCATAGGCCTGCATGGCGTAGTGGTGCCCGTTGGGGGAGATCAACTCACGAACCCGCCGGCCCTTGTTGAAGATCCACTGGGTGCTGCGCCTGATCGTGAGCTCGGTGAAGTTGGGCGGAGGTGCGGACGGGAACCAGGCGGTAGCAACCTTGCGGATATCCAGACCGCCGATAGTCACCACCGGGCCGATGTTCTTCCCGCCGATCGCGTCCATGACCCAGTGCCGAGGCCCGTTGGGAGCGGCTGCGAAAACTCCCTGCTCCGTGGCAATCGCAGAAAAATCGACTGCGTCCCAGCTTGCCGCCGGACAGTCGTTCACCCCGGTCGTGTTGTAGATCTCGGTGTCGATACCACCACCAGCCGCAGGATTGACCAGAAAGATCTCGCAGTAGCGAGCGTTGTACAGACCATTGATCAACTTGTAGGGAGATTGCTTGGCCGAGGCACCTGCAGGCAGCAGCAATACGGCGCAGGCAAGCACGATAAGCGCTCCTGCGGTCCAGCTTGCTCTCCGGTTCAAGTTGGAAGCCACTTGGTCAGGCATACTACTGATTCAAACCTACTCCGAAACAAAAGTTTCGAAGTAAACGACGAATCTGGAAAGAGGGATAAGGATGGAAGCCACGACCACATCGAAGATCGACCACAGTCGTGTCAAGGAGTTGACTGTTCGCGAGACAGAGTCTCTGAACGCCCGCACTCAGGCCTCGAAGGCGATGTTCGAACGCGCCGACGTACACCTCTCCGGCGGTGTCGCCTCCTCCTACCAGGCCCGCGAGCCGTGGCCGATCTACATGGAGCGCGGTGAGGGTCCGAAGGTCTGGGACGTAGACGGCAACGAGATGTACGACTTCCATAACGGCTTCGGCTCGATGGTCCAGGGCCACGCCAACCCCGTGATCGGCAAGGCGGTGCAGGACCGCTACGGCGAGGGCACCCACTTTGCCGCGCCGACCGAGGATGCGATCGCAGTTGGCGACGAGCTGGCCCGCCGCTGGGGTCTTCCCAAGTGGCGCTACACCAACTCGGGGTCCGAGGCCACCATGGACGCGATCCGGATCGCACGCGGCTTCACCGGCCGTGACGACGTGATGAAGATCTTCGGCTCGTACCACGGACACCACGACACGGTGATGGTCTCGATCGGCGTCGAGTACGACGAGATCGGCGATCACGAGAACCTCGCCTCCCTCCCATATGGCGCCGGCATCCCGCAGGCGATCGTGGACCAGGTGGTGGCGGTTCCGTTCAACGACGCCGGCGCGATGGAGCGCCGAATGGTCAAGATGAAAGAGGAGGGTCGCCTTCCTGCCTGCGTGATCATGGAGGCGGCGATGATGAACCTCGGCGTCGTGTTGCCGGAGGACGGCTACCTCGAAGAGGTCCGCCGGATCACCGCCGAACACGGCGTGGTCCTGATCTTCGACGAGGTCAAGACCGGACTGACCATCGCCCCCGGCGGTGCTGTGGAGAAGTACGGCGTGATGCCCGATCTCGTGACACTCGCCAAGGCGCTGGGTGGCGGCTTCCCGGTTGGTGCGATTGGCGGAAGCGACGAGGTGATGAAGGTGGTCGAGGACGGCACCGTCTACCAGGTGGGCACCTACAACGGGAACCCACTCTGCATGGCGGCAGCCCGGGCGAACCTGGAAGAGGTCATGACCCCCGACGCCTACAAGACGCTCGACCGGCTGAACGACCGGATCCTCGCCGGCTGCACCGAGGTGATCGAAAAGCACAACCTCCCCGGTTACGCGGTCGGCATCGGCTCGAAGGGGTGTGTGACCTTCTCCCCCACGCCTGTGGTCGACTACGAGACCTTCAAGGCCAATCAGGATGCCGAGCTCTGCGAGCTCGCATGGCTGTTCAACATGAACCGCGGCATCTTCATGACGCCTGGGCGTGAGGAAGAATGGACTCTCTCAATTACGCATACCGACGAAGCCGTAGACAGGTATGTGGAGGTTTTTGAAGAAATGGCATTCGAGCTAACTCGTCCGTAGTAACCAATCAGAAAGGCCCAAAAAAAAACCAATGAAGTCAAGAAAGAAGACCCTTTTCACCCTCGTCGCTATTGGAGCGACGCTGACGGCAGGAGTCGCAATTGCTGCGACCCAGAAAATCGAGAGGTATCCCACCTGGACGATTTCGCCATCGAATGCTGCGGCGAAAAACCACAAGGGCAAACTGACCTTCAGCCTGGGTGACAAGTTCCCCGACGCCGGATACACCGTCAAGAAGTCTGTGGCGGACGGCGAGGACACCGAACTGCTCAACGGCACAGACGGTGAGGACTGGTTCACCAAGGACACGCCATTCGGCGAGGAGTTCGGCCCGACCGGACCCAAGGCACCCGAGGTGAACAAGGTCCACTACATCAAGATCAGGGTCGACAGGTCAGAGGAACGCTCAGTGGCAACAGCCACCTACACCTTCAAGAGTCCGACCCCAGCCAACAAGCTCGGTTTCGCGGTAAGCGACATCGATCTCGATCGTCTGCAGATCACCGCCAAGGATGCGAGCGGCAGAGCCGTCGCGGGAAGCGACCTTGCCGGAGACGTATTCAACTTCTGCAACGTGCCAGCTGCGGGCCGACCGGGCGAGTGTGGAGGATCGCGAAACACGATCACCCCGCGAATAAAGAACACCTCGAACGGGGTTCTCGTGACCGGACGCAACGACAACGACACCGAAGGCGCTACGGCCTGGTTCAAGCCGACGGTGAAGATCAAGCGGATCACCTTCGTGTTCAGGGGCACGCCCGACAGTGGAAGCCCGTCCTTCCGCACCTGGTTCGCAGCCAAGGTCAAGAAGCAGACCGACCCCGTAACTGGCTGACGGTTTCAGCAGAAGCAGTTTGAGAAACGCCCCTCTCGCATGAGGGGCGTTTTTCGTTCCGCTGCTGACCGCTGCTCGCATACGAGCGCAATAGGATGAACCGATGAGTGACCGACTGAAGGAGATGTGGCGGCGCGGGCAACGTGGCTGGCCGGCTGACAATCCCGTGGTGAAGTTCCCCAATGCCCCGCTGCTGGTTGCGATCGCCGCCTGGATCGTGCGGCAACTCACCACGGGCACCGCCTACGACTGGGCGAGTGCGGTCTTCTACGTGGCACTCGCCTGCTTTGCCTTCTGGGAGCTGATCGACGGCGTGAACAGGTTCTTCCGCATCGGCGGTGCGGTCCTGCTCGTCCTCATCGCCTACTGGCTGGCCCAGGCCCTCGGGGCCTGAACAGCGAGTACCCTCGACCGATGGGCAAGTGGAAGGCGATAGTCGCGATCTCGCTGGCGCAGTTCGTGATGGTGCTCGACACCACCGTGATGAACGTGTCTCTGGAGCAGGTGGTGACTGATCTCGACACCACCGTCGCCAACATCCAGCTTGCGATCACCTTCTACACGCTGACCATGGCCGCGCTGATGCTCACCGGTGGTCGCCTTGGTGGCATCTGGGGAAGGCTCCGCACCTACAAGATCGGCGCGGTCGTCTACGGGATCGGCTCCATGCTCACCGCCCTGGCGCCCAACCTGACGGCTCTGCTGATCGGATGGTCTTTCGTCGAGGCGATGGGTGCGGCGCTGATCATCCCAGCGACCATGGCGCTGACCGCCAGCAACTACCACGGGCGCGATCGCGCGATCGCCTACGGGATCCTCGGCGGGATCAGCGCCGCCGGCGCAGCAGCCGGACCGCTGATCGGCGGGTTCGTAACCGAGTACGCATCTTGGCGCTACGTCTTCGCGGCAGAGACCGTGATCATGCTCGGCCTGCTCGTCACCGCTGGCGCGATCAAGGACGCAAAGGTCACAGGCACGGAGAGCCTCGATGTCCCGAGTGTCGTGCTGTCTGCATCGGGGCTGGGGATCTTCGTCTACGCGATCCTGCGCTCGAGTGTGTGGGGATGGATCACCCCGACCGGGAACGGACCCACTCTGTTCGGACTTTCGCTCGTCCCCTACCTGGCTGCGCTCGGTTTGCTGATCCTCGCCTTCTTCTTGAGGCGCCAGGAAAAGCTCGAGCGAGACGGAAAGCAGCCATTGCTACCCAGCAAGTTGCTGAAGATCGCGCAGCTCAAAGGGGGCTTGGTCATGCTCTCGGTCCAACAGCTGGTGCTGGCAGGGACCTTCTTCGTCATACCCGTCTACCTGCAGATCGTCCTCGGCAAGGGGGCTCTGGAAACCGGTGTGAACATCCTCCCCCTTGCGATCGGCGTGATCATCTTCTCTCTGCTCGGCGCAAGGGCATCGGGCCTCTACTCGCCCAGAGCGATCGTGAGGGTTGGATTGGCAATCCTCTTCGTCGGCATCCTCACCATCCTCGGATCGGTTGGCTCGAATCCCGACTCGACCTGGTTCCTGGTCGGGATGGGCCTGTTCGGCGCCGGCATAGGGCTGGGCATCTCACAACTCGGCAACACGATCATGTCGGCTGCACCGCAAAAGAACGCGAGCGAGGCCGGAGGCTTGCAAGGGACCGCCAACAACCTCGGGATGGCGCTGGGGACCGCGCTGATCGGTTCCGTCTTGCTGACAGGTCTCACCGCTTCGCTCAACAGCGCGATCCAGGACGATCAGAGGATCTCCGCCGAGGTCAAGCAAGAGGTCGCCAAGTCGACCAAACAGGCGCCGGTTATCACCACAGAAGACGCAAAGAAGGAGCTTCAGAAGACATCGCTTTCGGCGAGCGAGCAGCAGGCTGTGCTCGACGACTACGAGCAATCGATGATCAATGCGCTGAAGCGGGCGTTCGGGGTAGCCGCCCTGATCGCGCTCATCGCCCTCTGGTTCGTGCGCTTTCTTCCCGACAAGCCACTGGTCGCTGCAAAGAAGGCAGCGCGCGCGCCACCTAAGCGCAAGGCTCGCACAGCGCGCGCCTGACCTCGCAACCAATGGCAAGGTGAGGTGTTGGATAAGACGATGCGCAGCCTGAGAGACAATCCGATTCGACTGCGGGCTCTTGCAGCAGCCACAGGGCTGGCTGCCACCCTCGCAGCGGCCTCGCTCTTGCCGGGAGGACTCGCCGTCTCCACCGACGACTCTGATGCGGCCTCATGCCGTGTCAAGCCTGCCGCAACGGCATGCGCTCTCAAGTGGGCCGGCAGGAGATCGGGGATCGCCATCGGTGCCTCGATCTCGCAAGGCGTCCCTGAGCAACAGCGCAATGACATCCTCGCCCACTTCACCGCAGTCACTGATGAAAACGCCTTCAAATGGTCGTCGATGGAGCCGAGTCAGGGAAACATCGACTTCACCGACACCGATGCCTTAGTCGAGTGGGCAAACGCCAGCGGTCTGCGGCTGAGGGCCCACACGCTGTTCTGGCACCGCTACCAGACCCCGTCGTGGGTGACCAACGCGATCAACGGCTCGAGCGATCCAGCGGCAACCCTGAGGAGCCTGATGGATCAGCGAGTCGAGCAGGTCGTGGGCAGATACAAGGGACGAGTGAAGATCTACGACGTGGTCAACGAGCCGCTCGAGACCTTCGGACCGGGTTGGGACACCACCGACTCGGTCGTCTCCAAGGCGAACTTCTTCTACCTCGCTCTGGGCGAGCGCTACATCGACCATGCATTCCGGGCCGTCCACTCGACCGACCCCAAGGCGAAGCTCTTCCTCAACGAGACCGTCTGGAACCCGACGCTTGGTGACCCGAAAGCCGACGCCTTCCTGGGTTTGGTCAAACGCCTGAAGCGCCGCGGGGTACCGATCGACGGAGTCGGTCTGCAAACGCACGGGATGTTCGGCCTGGCGCCGCCGAGCTTTCCAGGGTCTACAGCGAGTTTCCGCAAGTACATGGAGGCGCTCGGCAAGCTCGGGGTGAAGGTCGAGATCACCGAGCTGGATGTGGCCCTTCCGCTGATCGGAGATGTTGCCGACCCGCTGGCTGAGCAGGCGAAGGTCTACCGGCGGGTCGTCGATGCCTGTGCTCAGACCAGAGCCTGCACCGGCGTGACCACCTGGAACATTCGCGACAGCGACACCTGGCTCGACACATTTGCCTTTACCTCGGGCAATGCGCCGAACCTTCCATTGCTGCTCGACGGCGAAGGCAACCCCAAGCCGGCCTACCAAGCCGTGAAGCAGTCGCTCTTGCGCCGATGCGGACAGCGATGGGCTCTCAACCGCAAGCGCCCGACGAGGGCCTGCTCGGTCCACTGGCCGCGCTAGGCTGCACTCTCGATGGCAAAGGCGAAGAAGAAGGCGGCTACCAAGGGGCAGAAGCTCGCCCGTCTGCACCGCCTGAACCTGATCGCGACGGTCTTCTTTGCCGCCCAGGTCGTGGTGATTCTCGTCTTGGCCCAGCCGGCCAAGCTGCCGGTGCTGGGCTCTTATCTGCTCGACGCCCCCGGAAGTGGCAAATACGGGTCGACGAACCTCTTCGATCTGCGGATCGACTGGATGGTGGGCCTCTTCCTGCTGCTTGCAGCGGTGGACCACTTCGCCGTAGGCACCTTCGGACGCAAGTGGTACGAGAAGAACATCGCCAAGGGAGTCAACCCCGCGCGCTGGTGGGAGTACTCGATCAGCGCCTCGATCATGGTGGTCTTGATCGCGATGCTCGCCGGCGCCAGCAATGTGGTCGCCCTGCTGATGATGTTCGGCGCCAACGCCGCAATGATCCTCTTCGGCCTGGTGATGGAGCGCGCCAACATCGGCAGCCGAAAGGTCGACTGGACTCCGTTCATCTGGGGTTGCGTGATCGGCGCGGTGCCCTGGATCGGAATCGCTATCCAGCTCGCTCTCTCGCAAGAAAACGGCGACGGCGTTCCCGGCTTCGTGTACGGGATCTTCGTGTCGCTGTTCATCCTCTTCAACACCTTCGCGGTGAACATGTGGCTCGGCTACCGCGGCAAGGGTCGCTGGAAGGACCCGCTGTTCGTAGAGCTCGTCTACGTGATCCTCAGCTTCACCGCCAAGACCGTCCTCGCCTGGCAGGTCTACGCCGGCTCGCTTGCCGGTACAGCTGCCTGAATCAGTTCACCGACGGGTCGTCCGGCAAACGCGCGAGCAGTTCGTACTCGCCTCCAAGCCGGCTCAGAACCTCTGACCAGAGATCCCCGTCGGAGAAGGGGTCGTCCGGCACCGGCTCAGTGACTATCCACCCCTCCTCCTCTATCTCCGCATCCAGCTGCCCAGGCGACCAACCGGCATAGCCGGCGAATATGCGGAAGCGCTCCAGCTCGATCTCTTTTTCGAGATCGACCATCCCGACCGATTCGACGATTCGCCGCTCGGACTCGGACACATCTTCGAACTCACCGATACAGGTCAGAGCGTTCGGGGAGACTGGTCCTCCGAGAAAGATCCTGTGATCCGATCCCAGCCTTTCTGCGAGCTCCGGGATCGTGTCGCCGAGGACCGTTCCAGACGGCTGGTTGAGCGTGATGCCAAAGGCGCCCTCATCGTTGTGTTCGACCACCAGCACCACAGACCTGCGGAAGAAGTCCCCGATCTCCGGCGAGGCGACGAGGAGTTTTCCGGCAACCGATTCGGCCATCGCCGCTAAGCCTCGCACAGGTAGTCTGAACGGGTGGCCGAGAACTCCTCAGGCAAAGGATCCGCACCGCAAGTGAAGCTCTACGGCTTCGTTCTCTCGCATCCGGTGACCACGGTTCGCCTCGCCTTAGAGCGAAAGGGCATCGACTTCGAGCAGGTGAATCTCACCGTCGGACTCCACGCCACCCAGTTGCGCGCACTTGGATTCCCCAGAGGGACCGTGCCCGCAATGAAAATCGACGGGCAGAAGATCCAGGGTTCGCGCGAGATCATGCGCGCGCTCGAGGAGATCCAGCCCGAGCCGCGGCTCTTTCCTGCAGACCCATCTCTGCGCATCGCCGTGGAAGATGCCGAGCGCTGGGGCGAGGAAACCCTTCAGCCGATCCCGCGCAGACTGTTCCGCTATGTCGCGAGTACCGATGCGTCGGTACGAGAGACCGTGGCCAGGCGCGAGGGCCTCCCCGCGCCGAAGTTGGCGGCTCGAGCCACTGCGCCGTTGACCAAGCGAATGGCCGCCAAGGTCGGAGCCGACGCCGAGCAGGTCCGAGCCGACATGAGCGCACTGCCCGGGCTGATCAGGCGAATCGAGCAGATGCTGAAAGACGGAATCATCGGAGGCGAAGAGCCGAACGCAGCCGACTTCCAGATTGCCCCGACGATCCGGGTGTTGATGAATATGGAAGACACCGCTCCGATCATCATCGGCAGCCCTGTCGAGTCATGGGCAAAGGGCTTGGTGGCTGACTACCCGACAGGACTTCCCGCAAAACTGCCTGCCGACTGGACCGCACCGCTACGCGACGCAGCTGCACAACGCGCCTGAGATAGACGATGTCGGGCCGCACTGCCTGGGTTCTGGCCGACCAGCTTTCACCCGATAACCCTGCTCTGGAGGGGGCAGACCGTCTGCTGATGATCGAAGCCCGGAAACGACCGGGCAAGGTGACGTTCCACCGGCAAAAGCTCCATCTGGTCTGGTCGGCGATGCGTCACTTCGCCGCCGAGCAGCAAGAACGTGGCCTCGAGGTGGACTACCGCTTCGCCGAATCGCTTTCGAAAGGACTGAGGCAGCATTTAGAGGAGTTCGAGCCCGAATCTGTCGCGCTGCTGGAACCCAACACTCTTGGTGTCGGAGAGAGGCTCAGTTCACTCGATCAGCGGGTAGAGGTGATCGACGGCTGTCTCTTCCTCACCGATCCGGCTGAGTTCGCAGAGTGGGCGAGCGGCCGAAAGCAACTTCGGATGGAGAACTTCTACCGGGATCAGCGACGCAGATACGGACTGCTGATGGACGGAGATGACCCTGCGGGCGGCGAATGGAACTTCGATCCCGAAAACCGCAAGCCACCCCCTGCCGACGAGCGGGCACCAAAGCCGTACCGCCCGCGCGAAGACGAGATCGATGCAGCGGTGAGGAAGGACCTCGATCAGTTGACCGACGAGATCGAGACGGTCGGCTCAGACGGCAAGCGGATCTTCCCCGCAACCCGCGCCGAGGCCAAACGGGCTCTCGCAACGTTTTGCGAAAAGCGCCTGCCGTGGTTCGGGCCATACCAAGACGCAATGGTCGATGGAGAGCGATTCATGTGGCATGCGTTGATCTCGAGCTCGCTCAACCTCGGTCTGCTCGACCCACTCGAGTGCGCCGAGGCCGCAGAGCGCGAGTACCGAGCCGGCAACGCCCCCATCGCATCGGTCGAAGGATTCATCCGCCAGGTGATCGGCTGGCGGGAGTACGTCTGGGGCATGTATCGCCTGCGAGGGGCAGAGATGCGAGGTGAGAACGCCCTAAATGCAGATGGCGACCTGCCTGCCGCGGTCGCGGAGCTCGACCCGTCTGGCACCGAGATGGCGTGCCTTTCGGATGTGCTTTCCGGAATCGATCAAACCGCATACGGCCACCACATCGAGCGGCTGATGGTGCTCGGCAATCTGATGCTCACCGCAGGGGTCGAGCCGCTGACAGCCACCGATTGGTTCCACGGCTCCTTCATCGACGGCTACGAGTGGGTGATGGCGCCGAACGTGATCGGGATGGCCCTATGGGCCGACGGCGGGAAGATGATGTCGAAGCCCTACGCGGCCACCGGCGCTTACGTGAACCGCATGTCCACCTACTGCCCGTCGTGTCGCTACGACCCGAAGAAGCGAGCTGGTAACGATGCCTGCCCGCTCACCACTCTCTACTGGGACTTCCTCGATCGCAATCGGGAGATTCTCGGCGCCAACCCGCGGATGACTTTGCAGGTGAGAAACCTCGATCGGATCGATGGCGCGGAGATGGACGCGATCCGCGATCAGGCGAAGCGCCTTCGCAAATCCTTCAGCGCCTAGTATTCCGACATGGCAATGGACAAGACCAAACCAGTCCTGATCACCGGTTGTTCGACCGGTATCGGCAGGGCGACCGCGCTGAGGCTGAACGCCGACGGATGGAAGGTCGTCGCAACCGCACGCAAGCCCGAGTCGATCGCGGACCTCGCCTCGGCCGGATGCCAGACGCTCGCGCTCGATGTGACCGACGACGCCTCGATGGAGGCGGCGGTAAGCCAGATAGAGGCCGAGCATGGCTCCGTCGGCGCGCTCGTAAACAACGCCGGCTACAGCCAGAGCGGCGCTGTCGAGAGCGTTCTACTCGACGAGGCGCGGGCCCAGTTCGAGACCAACGTCTTCGGGCTCTCTCGCCTGAGCCAACTCGTTCTGCCCGGAATGCGAAAGGCAGGTGCCGGGCGAATCATCAACATCAGCTCGATGGGTGGAAAGCTCGTCATCGCCGGCGGCGGTTGGTACCACGCCACCAAACATGCCGTCGAGGCGCTCTCTGACGCAATGCGGTTCGAGGTCGCACCGTTCGGCGTCGATGTGGTGATCATCGAGCCAGGCGCCATCAAGACCGAGTTCGGCGAGACGGCCGTGAGCGCGATGGAGAAGAACGACGACTCCGGCCCCTACACCTCCTTCAACCGTGCCATGGGCCAGGCGACCCTCGATGCTTATGAGAAGGGTCCGCTCAAGTTGCTCGGCGGTGAGCCCGACGATGTGGCGAAGAAGATCGAGAAAGCTCTCAAGGCACGCAAGCCGAAACCGCGCTACAAGGTCACGGCCTCGGCCCATGTGTTCATGGGCACGCGTCGCCTGATGACCGACCGGATGTGGGACCGCTTCATCGGGACGCAGATCCCGAAGCCCGGCCAAGACTCGTAGAGACCAACCGAAAACCCGACCTCGGGGGCCTCATCGAGACCGGACGGGTCTAAACTCGCGGCACTGCGGTTCGTCCAGTCATCCGTTCATTTCGAACCGCGCAAACGGGAGAGGAGAGTCAAAGATGGCCAGCAAGGATCCGAAACAGACCAAGTACCTGCTGCCGGAGTCGGAGATCCCGACCAAGTGGGTGAACATCGCCGCCGATCTACCGGGCGAGCCGTTGCCGCCGTTGAGCCCAGAGACGGGCGAGCCGCTCGGACCCGAGGACCTCGCGCCGCTCTTTGCGAT
The DNA here is from genome assembly GCA_040375675.1 of Thermoleophilales bacterium. Classification (GTDB taxonomy): domain Bacteria; phylum Actinomycetota; class Thermoleophilia; order Solirubrobacterales; family 70-9; genus CAIUSP01. The sequence continues at coordinate 15,076 of JBEIRY010000029.1, forward strand.
GGCGCTGATCGAGCAGGAGGTGTCAGCTGAGCCCGAGGTAGAGATTCCCGAAGAGGTCCGCGATGCCTATCGGCTCTGGAGGCCCACTCCGCTGATCCGTGCAAGGCGGCTCGAGCAGGCGCTCGATACCCCCGCTCACATCTACTTCAAGTACGAGGGAGTGTCGCCAGCCGGATCGCACAAGCCCAACACCGCTGTGCCGCAGGCCTTCTACAACGCCCAGCAGGGCATCAAGAAGCTCGTGACCGAGACCGGCGCAGGACAGTGGGGCTCGTCGCTGTCGTTTGCTTGCCAGATGTTCGGGCTCGAGTGTGAGGTCTTCATGGTCGGAGTGAGCTACGACCAGAAGCCGTACCGCCGCGCGATGATGGAGACCTGGGGCGCCACAGTGCACCGCAGCCCGTCTGATCTGACCGAGGCCGGTCGCTCTCAGGCCGAGCACACCACCGGCAGCCTCGGCATCGCTATCTCCGAAGCGGTCGAGATCGCGGCCCAGAGCGCCGACACCAACTACGCGCTCGGTTCGGTGCTGAGCCACGTCTGCCTGCACCAGACCGTGATCGGCGAAGAAGCGATCGCCCAGTTGGAGATGGCCGGCGAGTATCCGGATGTGGTGATCGGCTGCGTCGGCGGCGGATCTAACTTCGCCGGTATCGCCTTCCCGCTGCTTCGCAAGAAGCTGAAGGAAGGCCTCGACACGCGGTTCGTCGCGGTCGAGCCAGCAGCCTGCCCCACCCTCACCCAGGGCACCTACGCCTACGACTTCGGCGACACGGTGGGAATGACCCCGATGATGCCGATGTACACGCTGGGACACGACTTCGTGCCGCCGCCGGTGCACGCAGGAGGCCTGCGCTACCACGGCGACGCCCCGATCCTCTGCGCACTCGTGAAGGAGGGCCTGATCGACGCCAAGGCGATTCGCCAGACCGAGGCTTTCGAATCGGCCGTGCAGTTTGCGAAGGCCGAGGGAATCATCCCGGCGCCCGAGCCGACCCACGCAATTCGCGCGGTGATCGAAGAGGCCGAGGCCGCCAAGGCTGAAGGAGACGAGCGAGTCATCCTCTTCAACCTCTGCGGCCACGGGCACCTCGACCTCGCGGCGTACCAGGCCTTCCTCTCTGGAGAGCTCGAGGATCTCGAGTTCTCCGAAGAGGACATGAAGAAGGCTCTCGAAAGCCTGCCGGATGCGCCTGCGGTTGCGTAGAGGTCGGAGCGCGTAGCGATGGCGCTCACCGAGTCAGAAATGATCCCGCTGGGGACCTCGGCACCGCATTTCTCGCTGCCGGACCCGTCGGGAGAGATCCATTCGCTCGCCGACGCCGACGATGCCAAGGCGGTGGTAATCGCATTCATCTGCAACCACTGCCCGTACGTGGTCCATATCGCCGACGCGTTCGCGAAGGTAACCGGCGAGGTGATCGATCAAGGAGTTGCCGTGTTCGCGATCAACTCGAATGACTGGACCACCCATCCCGATGATTCGCCCGAACGGATGGCTAAGGAATCGAAAGAGCGTGGTTACCGCTTCCCTTACCTGATCGACGAGGACCAGTCGGTTGCCCGCGCCTACTCTGCGGCGTGCACCCCTGATATCTACGTGTTCGATGCCGAGCGCAAGCTCGTCTACCGCGGCCAGTTCGACGGTACCCGCCCGAGCAGCGACGAGCCTGCCACCGGTGTGGATCTCAAGGCAGCGGTCGAGGCAGTGATGCTCGGCGAGGCAGTCCCCGAACCTCAGCGCCCGAGCGCCGGCTGCTCGATCAAGTGGCGGGCCGGTAGCTGAGCGCGCCTAGGCCAAGAGGTCGCTGCGGCCAGCCAGATCGCGCGCGTTCGGCACACCGAGCAGGGCGAGTGCGCGGTCGAACTCGTCTTTGAGAATCTCGAGCACCGCGGCGACGCCTTCCGCGCCGTGACTTGACAGACCCCAGAGCACCGGCCTTCCCACCAGAACCGCGCTGGCACCGAGGATCAGAGCCTTCGCCACATCGGTGCCGCGTCGGATACCGCCGTCTACCAGCACCTCCCCTGTGTCAGCGACCGCCTCGACTATCTCGGCCAGCACCTCGGCCGTGGCGGGCACGGTGTCTAGCTGGCGACCCCCGTGGTTGGAGACCACCACCCCGGCCGCACCTGCCTCGATCGCAAGGGCGGCGTCGTCGCCTCTCAGCACTCCCTTCACCAGCACCGGCAGGTCAGAGCTCTCGGCGAACTCGGCGACATCGTCCCAGGTGAGCGAAGGATCTATCAGGTCAGCTGTGTCCTGCATCGAGATCAGGCCCTCGCCTCCGGCGGCGTTAACCCCAGGCACTGACTCGGCATCGCCGACCACGAACCCGGTCGAGATCTCACGATCTCGCCGGCCCAATACCGGCAGGTCGACGGTGAGCAGCAGCGCCTCGAACCCTCCCTCGACCGCCTCGGCGATCAGCTCGCGTGTGACCGCGCGATCACGGAAGACATAGACCTGGAACCAGCGTGGGCCTTTGGCGCCCGACGCGGCGACGCTCGAAGGCTTGGATGTAGCGAGGCTCGAGAGCGTGTACACGCAGCCGGCCGCCTCGGCGCCGCGAGCCGTCTCCTCTTCCCCGCCAGGGTGAGCGAGTCGGTGGTAGGCGGTGGGTGCTACCGCGATCGGACAGGTCCTCCTCTCTCCGAGCACCGCGACCGACGGGTCGCGCTCGGATACGTCCACCATCACCCGTGGCCGGAGGGTCATCTCCTCCCATGCCCGCGCATTGCGGCGAAGGGTCAGCTCGTCTGCAGCAGCGCCAGAGTAGTAGGCGAGGGTGCCCTCAGGTAGAGCCTCGCGATATGCGGCCTCGAAGTCAGCGAGGGTGGTGGGGAGGTCGGCGGACATCAGGGCAGACTCGATTCGAAACCGTAGCCCACCCCGTGCGCCCTATGTATCGGGACTCAGCCGGTTGGAGAATCAGCCGAGCGGAACCGGACCTCGTCCAACCCGACGTTCAGGTAGCCCGAGTTGTCGCCCTCGACCAGTCGGAGCTTGATCTTCTCACCGCTGAAACGAGAGACATTGATCGTCTCGGTCACCCAACCGCCGCTGCGCGCCTTGGTCGAGCGGATCCTGGGCTTGAAGATGGTGCCGAGGATGTCCGACTTGCGAGTGGTGAAGCCCTTCGCAGACGGCTCGACCAGATCGAGCTTGAAGTACTGGATTCGCGCTCCGGACGTGCTCCAGGAGCCGGGGAAAGCCCAATAACCCGCCGCTGCTGCCTGCGCACTGTTGAACCCGGGCGAGGGGCCTCCATCGTTGATCCAGAAGAGCTTGACGCTCAAGGTGGTGGCATCCGCAGGGACGGCGATGGTGTGAGTCAGGTAGTTGGTGCCTGGCCCGTTCTGCTTGAGGGCTCCCGCGAACTTGCCGAAAGGCTTGGGCAGGGTGGCACCACCTACGGTGGGTGGAAGCTCGCGATTGCTGGCCTTGTAGACGAACCAATCGCCGTCACCGTCGTTCTTGGCCTTCCAGTTGCTGAGGTTTCCCTTCTCGAAATCGCCGTTCGGGATCGAGGCAGCAACGGCAGTACCCACGCCGATCACGAGCGTGGCGGACAGGACGATCAGGACCCTTCGACTTCTCTTCATTCGGATTGGCCTCTCTGGCTATTTGGTGACAGTGGGTAGCAATCTAATCGAAATCACGAACGGAGGGGGTGGGATTCGAACCCACGAGCGACCGAAGGCCGCCAACGGTTTTCGAGACCGCCCCGTTCAACCACTCCGTCACCCCTCCAGGGCGACCTTGAGGGTATCGGGAGAAGGGCTACGTCTGCGGACGGGCCGGCTGACTATCCTCCGAGCCACACGGAGAGGTGTCCGAGTGGTTTAAGGAGCACGCTTGGAAAGCGTGTAAACGTTCATAGCGTTTCGTGGGTTCGAATCCCACCCTCTCCGCTCACGAGCAATGGCCGAATCACCTGAGATAACCGCAGAAGAATTCGAGAGGCGAATACTCGGCCAACCGGGCACCGTGGTCCTGGATGTCCGCAGCCGTGAGGAGTTCGACGCCTGGCAGGTCGAGGCGCCCGAGGCCGTGATCGTGAACGTTCCGGAGTTGGAAGTCGATCCGTCGAACGGCGGGTTGGAGGGGATCGACGACGATGCCACGATCAATGTCCTCTGCGCTGCCGGTAACGCCTCGCGGCGAGTGACCGAGCAACTGGTTGCCGCCGGGCGCGATGCCGTCAACGTAGAGGGTGGGATGATCGCCTGGTCTCGTCTGCTCACTTGCGAGGAGATCCCGGTCGAGGGGCCCTTCACGGTGCTCCAGTTCCGGCGCGAGGCAAGAGGCTGTCTGTCGTATCTGATCGGGCACGGCGATGAAGCAATCGTGGTCGACCCGGCGCCCGATCCGAGCCCGTATGTAGAAGAGGCCGAGCGCAGGGGATGGAAGATCATCGCCAGCTTCGATACTCATGTCCACGCTGATCACGTAAGCGGTGCCAAGGCCCTCGCCGAGGTCACCGGGGCGCGGATCCTGATGCCCAAGCTCAGTATCGAGCGCGGGTTGGATCGCTCCGAGGTGGAGTTGGTGACGGGAGGCGAGAGCATCGAGATCGACGGAGCGAAGCTGGAGACGGTCGCTCTGCCCGGACACACCACCGAGATGACCGGCTTGCAGGTGGGCGATGCACTGATCACCGGAGATTCACTGTTCGCGGATTCGATCGCACGCCCCG
>JBEIRY010000068.1:0-8930 GCA_040375675.1 Thermoleophilales bacterium
CGCAGGTGGCGATACCCGCCGACTCCTGGCCGCTGTGCTGCAGCGCGTAGAGCCCGAAGTAGGTGAGGCGGGCTACATCGCGCCCGGGCGCGTATATGCCGAAGACCCCGCACTCGTCGCGCGGGCCATCGCGATCCGGAATGACATCCGGTTGCTCGCTCACGAGCTTTACCGATTCCCTTTCTGAGAAGAGATTGACCGAGGACCGACGCGATGACTCGTTGCCATCGCCAAGTCAATGTAGCAGTGGGTATCGATCGCTTGTCCGGATTTCCTGATCACGCCATCTTCTCCGCCAGGGACCGCCAACAGGTCGCGGCGTCTTCGACCGAAAGGGATACAGAGCGCTCCGCGGCATCGATGGTTATCTGGGAGCCGCCGGTCTTTCCGATTTTCATAACCGCGATTCCCCGCTTCTCAAGCGCCTCAAGCGCCGAGTCCGGCCCGCAGACGATGAACCCACCCGGACCTTCACCGAACAGCGCGGTTTCACCGGAGCAGCCACGGGCATCGATCATCTCGTCGAGGTCGCAGACCGCGCCGGTCTCTCCCGCAATCGCCATTTCCGCGATCGCGCAGGCCAGACCTCCATCGGAGATGTCGTGACAGGCCGTCAGCCCGTCGGCTGCTGCCACCGATTCGCGGATCGCCCCTTGAGCTTTGGCGATCTCGGTGACCTCGACCCCGGGAAGACCCTGATCGAGCTCCCCTCGCAGCTTCACCAGCTCGCTGCCGGCGAGCGATGGGGCATACGGGCCGGCGAGCGCGATCGTCTGCTCGTCGGTGAAAGCCAAGCCCGGGACGTTGGTGGCGTCGGTGAGCTCTCCGACCACTCCGACAACCGGGGTGGGGTAGATCGGGCCGTCTGAGGTCTCGTTGTAGAGAGAGACATTTCCGCCGACCACCGGCAGATCGAGTGCCCTGCAGGTATCGGCCAGACCCTCGATAGAGCGGGTCAGCTGCCAGGCGACGGTCGGCTTTTCGGGGTTGCCGAAGTTCAGGCAGTTGGTCAGACCGAGTGGCTTTGCCCCGACGCAAGCGAGGTTGGATGTGCATTCGAGAACCCCCTCGACGGTCCCGCGGTAGGGATCGCATGCGACCCGCCTGCCGTTGCCGTCTATGGCGGTGGCGATCGCAACTCCTGCTTCCGGGATGTCGAGCACCGCTGCATCGGCGGCCTCCGGACCACGACCTGTGCGGGAGCCGACGATCGAGTCGTACTGCTCGAACGCCCATCGCTTGGAGGCGATGTTCGGTGAGGCAAGGAGCGCCGCAAGAATTGCGCTGTCTTCGCCAGCTTCGACCCCGAGGCCTGCAACTCCGGCGATCCGCGTAGGGAGGGAGTTCTCGTTGCCGTAGATCCACTCACCGGGCTCGGCCGGGGAGAGGTCATACGCGGGTGCCTCATCTACCAGCGCCTCGACCGCGATCTCTCCAACCGTGTCTCCATCGCGCAGGATCCGCACGGTGCCGGATTCGGTCACCTCACCGATCGCTGCCGCACTGGTCTGCCAGCGCTCGCAGATTGCGACCACCTGGTCGACTTTGCCGGGTTCGACCACGGCGAGCATCCGCTCCTGAGATTCGGAGACCATCACCTCGAATGGCTCCATATCTGCCTCGCGCAGGGGAACCTTTGCCACATCTATGTCTACGCCCACTTCGCCCTTGGAGGCCATCTCTCCGGCTGAGGAGGTGAGCCCGGCAGCACCGAGATCCTGAAGCGAGACCAGGAGATCCTCGGCCAACAGTTCGAGGCAGCACTCGACCAGTTTCGACTCTTCGAACGGATCACCGATCTGCACGGTCGGGCGCTTGGCGTCGTCTCCTGACTCGAGTTCGGCGGATGCGAGAACCGATGCACCGCCGATGCCATCCCGCCCGGTTGCCGCACCCATCAGGACCAGGGTGTTGCCCGTGCCAGCGGCTGCCGAGCGGATCATCTCGTCGCTTCTGGCGAGACCGATACACATCGCGTTGACCAGGCAGTTCTGTTCGTATGGCGCTTCGAAGTAGACCTCGCCGCCGACAGTCGGAACTCCGATCGAGTTTCCGTAGTGGCCTATCCCCGAAACAGCACCTTCGAAAAGAAATCTCGAACGCTCAGAGTCGATCTCTCCGAAGCGCAGCGAGTCGAGCAGCGCAATCGGCCGCGCGCCCAAAGCAAAGACGTCACGCAGAATCCCGCCAACACCCGTTGCCGCACCCTGAAACGGCTCTACTGCACTGGGATGGTTGTGAGATTCGACCTTGAAGGCAATCGCCCATCCGCCCGGAAGAGAGACGGCACCGGCGTTCTCACCAGGCCCCATCACGACTCTCTCCCCCTCTACCGGCAGTGTTGCGAGCAACTTACGCGAGTGTTTATAGGCGCAGTGCTCCGACCAAAGCAGGGAGAACATCGCGAGCTCTACGCCGTTCGGCTCACGGCCGCCGATCAGTTCGCAGATGGCTTCGAACTCAGGATCGGTGAGGCCCAACTGGCGGTGAGCGCTCTGCTCGTCGTATTTGGTCCCGGCCGACACCCTCGATCAGGCGGTTGCCAGGGCGGGGGATTTGAAGATTTCGAGTCCGTCGGCCGATCCGGTCAGCCCGGCGTCGACCGCGTGCTCGGGGTGTGGCATCAAGCCCATGACGTTGCCGGCTGCGTTGGTTACGCCTGCAATGTCGCGGGTCGAACCGTTGGGATTCTCGCCGCCTGCGTAGCGCAGGGCGATCTGACCCGACGCCGCCAGTTCGTCGACTACCTGGTCGGGTGCGAACCAGCGACCGTTGGCGTGTTTGACCGGGATAGAGAGGGTCTGGCCTACTTCGGTTCCGCCGAGCCATGCCCCGCCGGCGTGTACGACCTCGAGGTTCACCTGACGGCAGAGGAACTTGCGACCCTCGTTGGGCAGGAGCGCTCCCGGAAGCAGGCCTGCCTCGCAGAGCACCTGGAAGCCGTTACAGATCCCGAGTACCGGTCCGCCGTCTGCAGCGAACTTCGCCACCTCCTCCATCGCCGGAGCGAAGCGCGCGATTGCTCCGGCTCGCAGGTAGTCCCCGTAGGAGAACCCCCCGGGGACCACGATCGCGTCGACCCCGCCAAGGTCAGTGCTCTCGTGCCAGATCATCTCCGCCTCGCCGGCTCGCTCGCAGGCAGCCAGGGCGTCACGCTCGTCGCAGGAGCCCGGAAACTGGAGAACGCCGAACTTCAAGCCTCGATCTCTTCGATCTCGAAGTCCTCTATCAGCGGGTTCGCCAGCAACTTCTCGCAGAGCGATTCGAGTTGTGCGGGGTCATCTGCTTCGAGCTCGACCAGACGGCCGACTCTGACGTTGTCGATGCCGTCGAACCCGAGCGCAGGCAGCGACTTTTCGACCGCCTTGCCCTGCGGGTCGAGGATGCCCTCCTTAGGTCTGATCAGAACCCGAGCCTTCACCTGTCGCAGCCTATCCACCCGCGCGGCGTGGATGCGCCTGAGCCCCGCCTGTACGGCGAGCGGTCAGTCGAGTTTGCGGCCGGTGATCTTCTCGTAGGCCTCGACATAGCGCCCACGGGTGTTTGCCACGACCTCTTCCGGTAGCTCGGGAGCCGGGGGTGAGTGGTCCCAGCCTTCTTCATCGAGCCAGTTCCGCACGTACTGCTTGTCGAAGGAGTCCTGGTCTCGGCCGGGCGAGTAGTCATCGGCCGGCCAGAAGCGGGAGGAGTCGGGGGTAAGTACCTCGTCGGCGAGCACGATTTCTGCACCGGGGCTCTTTCCGAACTCGAACTTGGTGTCGGCGAGGATGATTCCCTTCCCGGCAGCGTGCTGCGCAGCGTGCTCGTAGATCTCGATCGAGAGTCGTTTCAGCTCCTCGGCGAGTGCGGCATCACCGAGTATCTCGGCCGCTCGCCCTATGTCGATGTTCTCATCGTGGTCTCCGATATCAGCCTTGGTCGCCGGGGTGAAGATCGGCTCTGGCAACTTGTCGCATTGCTGCAGACCCTCGGGAAGTGCGATTCCGCAGACCTCACCGGTCTCCTGGTACTCGCGCCAGCCCGAGCCCGACAGATAACCCCGAACTACGCACTCGACCGGATACATCTCGAGTTTCTGCACCCGGAGTGCCCTGCCCTCGACCTCCTCAGGCACATCTTGGGAGATGAAGTGGTTGGGGCAGATCTCACTGGTGTGTTCGAACCAGAAGACCGACATCTGGGTCAGCACCTTGCCCTTGTCGGGGATCGGGTCGGGCATCACCACGTCGTAGGCGGAGATGCGATCAGAGGCGACCATCAGCAGGTCGTCACCGATCTCGTACATGTCCCGCACCTTGCCGGTGGCGACGGGCTTTAGATCAGCGAGCTTTTCCTGATTGGTCGACATTGGGCGCCGGACTCTAACAGCGGTCATCCCGGATCAGTCTGGCTCGACCTGGATATTCCCGGTATCTCCGGTGTGCGACGATCGTCAGCGATGATCAGGACTTCAACTCTCCCCGCCGGTCCCAAGTCGCCGCCAGCTGTTCAGACCGCCGAGTTGACGGCCCGTCCTGTTTCGTTCGTCGAACGGTGCCGCAGCCGCTACGGAGGGACCTTCAGCGCGAACCTGTCCCGGATAGGCGCGCTCGTCTTCTTCTCCGATCCAGCCTCGATCAAGCAGGTGTTCGGCTCAGACAGGGAGAACACGATCACCCAGGGCAGGAATGTCGTTCTCGAGCCGATCCTCGGCACCAAGTCGCTTCTCGTCCAGGAGGGAGCCGAGCATCTCGCACGCCGCAAGTTGATGCTTCCGCCGTTTCACGGCGAGCGGATGAGGGCCTACGAGCAGTCGATAGAACGAGCTACAGCCGAGGAGATCTCCAACTGGTCGACTGGCGAGACCGTACGCAGCCATCCAGCGATGCAACGGATCACCCTGGAGGTGATCATGAGCGCGGTCTTCGGAGTATCCGATGAGCGCCACGACGCACTGCGGGCCGGGCTCAATCGCGTACTCGGCTCTACCCGATCACCCTTTGCCTTCGGCCTGACTTTCCCCTTCCTTCGTAGGTTCCCGCCGTACAGCGGAATGCTCAAGAGCCTCGAAGAGACCGATCGCCTGATTGCTGCAGAGATCGCCGAGCGTCGTGCTGATCCGACCACGCCGGAGCGCGAGGACATCCTCTCGATGCTCGTGGCTGCCCGCGACGAAGACGGGAACGGGCTGGGGGATGAAGAGCTGCGCGATCAGCTGATGACCCTGCTGCTTGCCGGGCATGAGACCACCGCAACAGCCCTCGCCTGGTGCTTCGATCAACTGCTGCGTGACCCCGATTCCTATGAGCGTCTGCGATCGGAGATCGATTCCAACGGCGGCGGTGACTGGATGGAGGCCGTGATCGCCGAGACGCTCCGTGTCCGGCCAGTGGTTCCGATGATCGGTCGTGAACTGCGCAAACCGATGACGCTCGACGGGTGGGATCTGGAGTCGGGAACCTCGGTGATGCTCTCGATCTATCTGGCTCATACCCGCCCCGATGTCTTCCCCGATCCGTACGCATTCGATCCCGCTCGATTCGATGGGGTCAAGCCCGACACCTACAGCTGGATCCCGTTCGGCGGTGGAACGCGTCGGTGTATCGGCGCGGCGTTCGCCCAGTTCGAGATGCGGATCGTGCTGCGAACGATCCTTTCGACCCTCGACCTCGCGCCAGGCAGTGAGTCGCCCGATCAGATGATTCGGCGAAACGTCACCCTCTCGCCGAAACACGGCTCTCCGGTTCTCGTCACCGAGCGCCGGGCTGCAGCCTGACCCTCAGCCCCCGGACCGTTCCTTCACCCAGTCGACGATCTGCTGTGTGCCGGCGATCGGGATGCCATCGTCGAGCACCAGAACGGGGACTCCGTAGGAGCCGGTCAGGGCTTTGACCTCGGCACGCCCCGTTCGCAACTTCGACCAGGTCCAGGGCAGCAGACGGTATCCCGGCACCTTCCGTACCTCGTACTCGAACCCGGCAGCATCCAGTGCCTTGCGGGCCTTCCCACAGTGTGGGTCGAATCTGTTTCCGCCCTGTCCGCAGGTGAAGAGGATCACGATCGGAATGTTGTCACAAGCGGAGAGGCGCCGAGCTAGGCCGAGATCTCGTCGAGCCGCGAGATCAGCTCGGGTACATGGGTCAGATAGGCGTTGTAGTCGAAGATGACATCGAGATCGAGATCCGGCGCCGCCTCTCCGATCAACTCACGGAACTCGATCCCTTCGTCCCAGGCCTTCTGCGCGCTCTCTTGGACCAGTCGGTAGGCATCGTCGCGGGTCATACCGGACTCGACCAACGCGCTCAGCGCCCGCTGGCTGAAGACGGCACCGTGGGTCAATTCCAGGTTCGCGAGCATCCGGTCGGTGTGGACGGTCATGCCCTCCATCAGCCTGGTCGCCAGCGAGAGCGAGTAATCGAGCGCAGCCATCGAATCGGGCAGGATGATCCGCTCTGCGCTCGAGTGGGAGATATCGCGCTCGTGCCAGAGGGCAACGCTTTCGAGTGCTGGTACCGCGTATCCACGGAGTACGCGAGAGAGACCGCAGATCCGCTCGGCGATGATCGGGTTCCGTTTGTGCGGCATCGCAGATGAGCCCTTCTGGCCTTTCCCGAACGGTTCTTCGACCTCGCGAACCTCGGTGCGTTGGAGGTTCCTGAACTCCTTGCCGAGCCGCTCGAGTCCGCCACCGGCTATGGCCGCTCTGGCGATCAGCACAGCAAGCCGGTCCCGGGGAATCACCTGGGTAGAGATGTCTTCGCGCTTCAGTCCGAGCGCCTCGAGGGCATGCGCCTCGACCGAGGGCGGCACCGATGCATGTGTGCCTACCGCGCCGGAAAGGGCGCCGTAACGCATCTGCTCGAAGGCATCCTCCATTCGGTCACGGTTGCGGTCGGCCTCGAAGGCGAACCCCGCGAGTTTCAATCCGAATGTGGTGGGTTCTGCGTGGACTCCATGAGTACGCCCGATGCAGAGGGTCTCGGCATGCTCCCGGGCTTTCTCGATGGTCGCGTCTTTGAGCGCAGTCAGATCAGCGACGATGATCTTGCCGGCATCCTGGATCTGCAGGGCCAGCGCGGTGTCGAGCACATCGGACGAGGTCAGCCCGTAATGGACCCAGCGGCCCTCTTCGCCTCCGACTGATTCGGCAACTACATCTACGAACGCGGCTACGTCGTGACCGGTGGTTGCCTCACGCTCGGCCACCGCCTCTACCGTGAAGCTCGCCTTCTCCCTGATCTTCTTTGCAGCCTCTTTCGGTACCACGCCCTCGGCGGCCCAGGCGTCGGTCGCAGCCAGCTCGACCTCGAGCCAGGTCTCCATCTTGCGCTGCTGGGACCAGACGGCCCCCATCTCTTCTCTCGTGTAGCGCTCGATCACGACTGGATCATCCGCGCTGCAAGAACCCCGGCGTTCTTCGCTCCGTCGACGGCGACGCATGCCACCGGCACTCCCGGCGGCATCTGGGCGACCGAGAGCAGGGCGTCGAGCCCGTCGAGGATGCCCCCCGACAGCGGTACCCCGATCACCGGCAGTTCGGTGTGGGCGGCGGCGACCCCGGGCAGCGCGGCCGACATGCCGGCGCCGGCGATGATGACTTTCAGCCCACGCATCTGCGCGTTCATGCAGTAATCGCGCGTCTCCTCAGGATCGCGATGAGCGCTTATGACTCGAACCTCGTAGCGGATTCCTCGCTCCTGCAAAGCGGCGCCTGCTGGCTGCATCTTGGGCTTGTCGTTTTTCGAGCCCATGATGATTCCGACCAGCGGCGCATCTACCTCGATCTCGGCAAATGCCTCTTCGACCTCTGGCATCTCGATTGCTGCTGTCTCGTCTGGCTGGGTGTCTGGGGACATCGGTGGTTCCTTTCGGACTTGCTCGTCGTTCAGGTCTGCAGACTATTCCACGGCACGCGCTGCGATATCGGTACGAATCTGTCGCCCGTCGAAGTCGATCATTCCGACCGCTTCGTAGGCACGGCTTCGGGCCTGACGCGCATCAGCGCCAAGTGCGGTCACGGCAAGCACCCGGCCTCCGGCGGTAACCGTGTGGTCGTCATCCGCTCCCGTTCCTGCGTGGTAGATCTCTACGCCTTCGACCTCGGAAGCCTGATCGAGTCCGGTGATCTCGTCACCGCTCGAGGAAGATTCGGGGTAACCGGCCGAGGCCATCACCACGGTCACGGCCCAGTCGCCTGCGAACTCGACCGTGGTGCCCGCAAGCCCTCCATCCTCGCGCGAGGCGAAAAACAGATCGATCAGATCCGACTGCAATCTCGGCAGCACAGCTTGGGTCTCAGGGTCACCGAAGCGGGTATTGAACTCGAGCACCTTCGGCCCGTCTGAGGTCATCATCAGACCGGCGTAGAGGATCCCCTTGAAAGGCGCATCGTGTTTGGCCATCGTCTCGACCACCGGCCGGTGGACCAGGTCGAGGATCTCTTCGACTTGGTCGGGGTCTATCCCCGGTACGGGGGAGTAGCTGCCCATCCCTCCGGTATTGGGTCCAACGTCTCCGTCGCCGATCCGTTTGTAGTCCTGCGCCGGAGCGAGAGGGACTACGTTCTGGCCGTCGCAGATCGCAAGCAGGGAGAGCTCTTCTCCGTCGAGGAACTCCTCGGCCACGACCTTCGTCTCCCCGAAGCGTTTATCGACGAAGAACTCCTCGACTGCCGCATTGGCCTCGGCCTCGTCTTGACAGATCACCACTCCTTTGCCAGCCGCGAGCCCGTCGGCTTTCAGTACCAGCGGGTAGGAGGCATTTGTGAGGTGTTCTGTTGCCTCTTCTTTCGATGAGAGGACTGCGTGCGAGGCGGTCGGCACCTTCGACTCGATCATCACTTCTTTGGCAAACAGCTTCGATCCTTCCAGCCGCGCCGCCGCCTCGCTCGGCCCGAACGCAGGGATACCCGCCTCTTCCAGTCGGTCCACTACTCCTTTTACGAGCGGTAC
>JBEIRY010000050.1:0-12064 GCA_040375675.1 Thermoleophilales bacterium
GCCAGCTCCACTGATGGCGGGAGAGACAGCCTCTCATTGCGCCCTCTGCCGGTTTGCCTCGGGCCCTGTCTGCGCCTCAGCGCACGGCTGTAGGGCAGATCGAGAGTCTCGGAGAGGGCAATCGCGATCTCCTCGGCCGGATCGAAGCCGCGAACCAGCCAGCGCAGCGGCGCGGGTGGCACGGGGACGACGGTGGGACGGCTTTCGAGCAGTGCGGGCAAGGAGTGCCGGATCGCCCGCTCGATCAAACGAGCCGCCTCGGCTGCGGCGGCGAGGTGCTTGCGGAACTTGAGGGACCTGACCAGATCGCCTGCCACTCCTTCATACGGCCCGGCGGCGAGGACCTTGCTGACCCCTCCCGGTCCGATCTCCAGGAGCGAATCGGAGGCGCAAGTGCGAGTGCGGGCAAGGCAGCCAGAGCAGAGCGAACATCCGCCACTTGGCGCGCGGTCACAAAGCAGGCACAGCGGGGGCAAAGCGAGCGAGCCGAGAGTCGCAAACGCGCTGATCCCCTTGATGCCGCCGTCGGTGAGCACCGATCGATCCAACACCGGTCCGATGCACCGGTGGCCTGAAGATGTGGCGGGCTAGTGACTCGAGTCGCTCAAGAGTCGATACCGAAGATCTCGTCGCTCACGGTCGCACCGGGCTCGACCCTCGCGCCGGCCAGCAGAACCGAGCCGATCACCTTCGCGCCGTCGCCGATAGAGGCGCCGTCGCCGATGGCGGTCGGCCCGTGGATCTCACAGCCAGCGCCGAAGTGGACACCTTCGCCGATCAAGACCGGCGGGTCCAGCTTCGCCTCGGCGAGGTCAGGCTGGCCAACCACCGTGATGCCTTCTGCGGCTTGCTTACCGGGCATATCGACCCGCACCAGACCGCGCAGGGCGTCGTGGTTGCTGGTCAAGAGCTCGTCGAGCGAGCCGATGTCGTTCCAGTAGTCGGTGATCTCGTGAGCGCGCATCTCGGCCTCGCCTGCCAACAGATCAGGAAAGACGTCCATCGCCCAATCCACGAAGCCGTCGGGCTGGTCGTCGGGGCCTGCGGGACTCTTGTGGCCTGCAGGAGGGAAGTGATCGAAGATCGAGTTGTCGAAGAGATAGATGCCGCAGTTGGCGAGACTCGAGAGCTCATCGCCACGCGCAGGCTTTTCCTGGAAGCCTTCTATCCGCCCGTCGCCGTCGGTGACGATCACTCCGAACTCGGATGGGTCATCGACCTGCTTGCAGGCGAGAGTGGCGACGGCGCCAGAGCTCCTGTGAGCCTCGATCAAAGCGGTGAGATCGACATCGGTCAGGGCATCTCCAGAGATCACGCAGAAGCAGTCATCGCCGCCAGTGGTGAGGAACTCCGCCGCTTTCGCGACTCCGCCAGCAGTGCCCAGAGGCGCCGGCTCCTCACTCCACTCGAGGCTGACCCCGTAGCCGGAGCCATCGCCGAATGCCTCGCGGAGAGCCTCAGGCATGTAGGAGACGTTGGCGATGACCTCCCCCACCCCGTGGCGCTCGAGCAGGGCGAGGACATGGCCCATCACCGGCCGATTGGCGACCGGCGCGAGGGGCTTCGGCATCAGGTTGGTCAGCGGGCGGAGCCGGGTACCGAACCCGGCTGCGAGAATCATCGCCCGCATTCGATCAAGTGCCCTGATCCCAGGAGGACAGGTACTTGGCCTGAACCTCGGTCAACTCGTCGATGTGCACGCCGAGGGCAGCAAGCTTATGGCGCGCGATCATCGCGTCGACATCCTCGGGGACTGGGTAGACCTTCTTCTCGAGGTCAGCTGCGTTCTGGACCATCCACTCCGAGGCGAGGGCCTGGTTGGCAAAGCTCATGTCCATCACTGCAGCGGGATGCCCCTCGGCGGCGGCCAGGTTGACCAGTCGGCCGTCGGCGAGCAGGAAGATCTCGCGACCGTCCTTGAGCTTGTGGCCGGTGACATGTGGGCGAGCCTCGAAGGTTTCCTCGGTCATCGCGTCGAGCTCATCCTTGTTGATCTCGACATCGAAGTGTCCGGCGTTGCAGACGATCGCGCCCGACTTCATCTCGGCGAACATGTCGCCGGCAACTGCGTCGCGGTTTCCGGTGACCGAGATGAACACGTCGCCACGCTTGGCGGCATCGAGTCCCGTGGTGACCTCGAATCCGTCCATCACGGCCTCGAGAGCCCTGACCGGATCGACCTCGCAGACGATCACGTGCGATCCGTGGCCCTTGGCGCGCATCGCCACACCCTTGCCGCACCAGCCGTAGCCGATCACGACCACGGTCATGCCAGCGAGCAACACGTTGGTCGCGCGCAAGATGCCGTCGAGGGTGGACTGACCGGTTCCGTAACGGTTGTCGAAGAAGTGCTTGGTGTCGGCGTCGTTGACCGCGACGATCGGGTAGCCGAGTTTGCCCTCGCTTTCGAGTGCGCGCAGGCGGATCACACCGGTGGTGGTCTCCTCGGTGCCGCCGATCACGTGCTCGAGCAGATCGGTGCGGTCGCTGTGGAGAACCGAGACGACATCAGCCCCGTCGTCCATCGTGATCTGCGGCTTGCGCTCGACGGCTTGGGTGATGTGGCGGTAGTAGGTGTCGTTGTCCTCGCCGTGGATTGCGTAGACCTCGGCGCCGTAGCGGTCGACCAGAGCGGCGGCGACGTCGTCTTGCGTGGAGAGCGGGTTGGAGGCGCAAACGGCTACATCGGCGCCTCCGGCGATCAGGGTGCGAACGAGGTTGGCGGTCTCGGTGGTGACGTGGAGACAGCAAACCATGGTGATCCCCTCGAAAGGCTTGGACTCGGAGAACTCCTCCTTGATCCGGCGCAGCACCGGCATGTGGCGCTCGGCCCATTCGATCCGCTTCTGACCGTCGTCGGCGAGACCGATGTCAGCGATGTCGTGGTTCTTGGCGCTTGCTTCCAAGGAATGTCTCCTGTTCGGTGGGCGCGGCTGATCCGCGCAAGGTGGATGGTTTGAGCTGCTGGAAGGCAAGAATAGGCACCCCGCAGGACTCTCGCCTCCTGCCCCTCGGGACGCGTCGCTGCCGCCCACGCATCCGGGTAAGTTGCGCAGATGGAGGAGAGGCTGCGCGTGAAGAAGGGCTGCTCGATCCCGATGTCGGAGATCGTGGTCCGTGCCTCTCGCAGCTCCGGACCCGGCGGACAGCACGCAAACGTGACCGCCTCGCGGATCGAAGCGAGCTTTCGGATATCCAGCTCGGACTCCCTGAACGCCACTCAGCGCAAGCGTCTTCAGGAGAGGTTCGGTGAGCGTGTGAGCGCTGTCTCCCAGGATGCGCGAAGCCAGGCGCGCAATCGCGAGGTCGCCCTAGAACGCCTTGCCGAGAAGATCGCTGAGGCGATCACCCCGCCCAAGCCACGACGCAAAACCCGCCCGACCCGCGCATCGAAGGAGAGGCGGTTGAAGGGAAAGAAAAAGCGCTCCGAGGTGAAGCGCGCCCGCCGAAGGCCGGGAGGCGACAGCGCGGAGTGAGAAAGGCCCCCGGGGGCCGTAGACTGGCCCGTCAGATGAACCTGCGTTCTGGCAAGCGGATCCTCCCTGTCGCGGCGATCTTCGCCGTCGCCTTCGTCACGATTGGATGCGGAGCAGGCGGCGATCAGGAAGCTGCTTCTTGCGGAAACGAGGAGATAGCCGCTCTCTCGCCGTCGGGTGAAGGATTCAACACCTTCACCATGATCTTGAGACTCAACCAAACGGTTGATCTGGAGGAGTTCGCTAGACCGGGTCTCCGAGCGCTGATCCGCGACAGGGACGTTTTCGTGATCAACACGACCTACGCCGGAATGGACCCTTCGGAAGCGAGGTCCCTGCTCTCACAGGTGACACGTGAGTTCCCGTGTAACCGCGTCGTCTCGCTGAACTCACTCGGTCAGGACTCCGACAAGCCCGGGTACGAGTACGCGCTGGTCGGAGAGCCTGGACTCGGTGCAGTGATGGTCGACTGGGAGCCAGACACCGTTGCTCTCCTGGGAAAGAAAGCCTGGCACGAGTCCGTCTCGGCCAATGTCGCCGAGGCACGGGGACAGCTCGAATCCATCGCGAGTCGCCTGCCTGACGATTCGACGACTCGTGTGGGACTGGTGACCCAGTACGAGCAGGGATGGAACTACTCGACACTTGCGAGAGAATTGGAGCGGGTCAATCGGACGATCAGCAGGGATTTCCTCGGCTATCAGGTCGTGCAGACTCAGTACTCGTGCGGAGCGGGTAGCAGCAAGGGAATGGCGGATGTGGTCGCGAACCTGAGAGACAGTTACCGAGGGGCGCTCTCTGCCGAGAAGGCGCTCAGCCGTGAGGATTTCTTGGACCGCCTCGGCTTCGAGGTCTCGTTCAGTACCACCCCCGATGCCGGCGCAAGCGAGGTGGTGGAGGAGGACTCCCCGACCGACGCCGCTCAGTGCACGCAGGACATCCTCGCTGCCGGTGGATCGGCGGTGCTCTACTGGGCGACGCCTTCGGCGATCAAGGCGATGCTGAATACGCCGATCGGCAAGTCGCTCAGGAACTCTGCTTCCTGAGTCAGCCGGGCTGGGAGTCGTGGCAGATGAACCCCCCTCCCCCTCACTCGTAGCTCAGGGCATCTACTACGTCGAGTTTCGCTGCACGACGGGCCGGGACGATCGCGGCAATCAGGCCGAGTAGAACCGCAGCCACCGCCACCGCCACCATGGTGCCGATCGGCGGGCTGTAGACGACACCTGGAACACCGGCTGCCAAACCCTGGAGAAGTGCCCAGCCCAATCCGACCCCGATCGTTATGCCGAGCACAGCCCCGATCAGACTGATGATCAAGCTCTCGTTGGCGATCGTACGGCGGATCTGCCAGCGAGTGGCTCCGAGGGCGCGAAGTACACCGATCTCACGGGTGCGCTCGAGGACCGACATCGAGAGCGTATTCACGATCCCGAAGAGGCTGGCGAGGATTGCGACCGCGACCAGTGCGTTGAAGAAGCCGAACTGCTGGGAGATCTGCGACTCGACCTCGGACTTGATCTCGTCGTTTGAGAGCACGGTCAGGTTGGGGTACTGATTTTCGAGCAGGCGCTCTATCTCACGCTTGACCTTGGCCCGCGAATCGACCGAGTCGGCCTTGACCGCGATCTGCGTGTCGGAGGTGATGCCGTAGACCCGCGACATCTTCTCCAGAGACATCGAGACCGTCTGGCCTCCGGCGAGGATCGTGTCGACTATCGCGACCACAGGAGCCCGCTCGACTCCGGAAGCCCCCTCGAGGAGCATCTCGTCCCCTATCTCTATCCCCGCTTCCTCGGCGTAACCCTTTCCGACCGTAAGCGCGCCCTGGGCCACCCGCGCGTAGGCCTCGGTGCGGGTCAGGTTGCCGGTGTCTATCTGCGAGCTGTCCACCTTGTCGTAGACGGTGGGATCGAAGCCGAAAAGCAGACCTTGAGGTCCGTTTCCCTTGCGGCCCGCTACCTGTGGCAGTTGCGCTGTGGCAACGAGGCGCTCGGGAGTGGCAACGCCTACTCCGGGGAGGCTTGAGATCTTGCCGAGCACGGAAGGCGCGAGAGACTGCTGCGGACCCGCACCAGGGTTGAGGCCACGCGGCTGGACCGTGAGATCGCGAGCGAAGGCCCGATCGAACTCCCGCTCGATCGAGTTGAGGAAGCTGGAACCGAGGCTGTTGATGCCGACGACCAGAGCAAGTCCGATCAAAAGAGCCGTGGCCGTGGCGGCGGTGCGGGTGGGATTGGCCCGAGCAGAGTCGGAGGCGAGCCGACCCTCGATCGGCGCGATCTTGCTTACCGGCCAGGAGAGGAGTCGCGAGAGAGGTGAGACCACGAACGGAGCCAGCAGGGCGATGCCGAAGAAGATGGCGATGATCCCTCCGATGCCTGCGGCTACTACGGCCGGGGTCGTCTGATCTGCCGCACCGAGAGTGAATGCACCGAAGAGACCGGGCGCGACCAGACAAATCCCGATCAGAGCACGAATCGGTTTGGGGCGTGACCGCAGACCCTCGGAGCCCAGCACCGCACGGATCGGGGCGATCCTGCCAGCGCGAAGGGCCGGGATCAGCGAGCCAGCCGTGGCGGTGATCAGACCCATCAGGATGCCTGCTACGGGAGCGGCGGCGGTCCACTGAAGAGCACCAACCGGGAGACCGATCGAACGAAGCAGCGCGATCAGTGCCAAAGCGATTCCTACCCCTCCCAGTATCCCGAGTAGCGACCCGGCGACCCCCAGGGTGGAGGACTCGGTCAGGACGGAGCGCACCACCATCGCTCGACTCGCGCCGAGCGTCCGCTGCATCCCGATCTCGCGCATTCGCTGGAGGACGGTCATGTTGAAGCTGTTGAAGATCAGGAACCCTCCTACGAAGAGAGCCATGCCGGCGAAGAAGTAGAGGATCACATTCAGGGCCTGGAGCTGGCTTTGAATCTGATCGCTCTTGCCCTGAGGCGTTATCACCTCGACCCCGGGCCCGAACTCGTCGTCGAGCTTGCGTTTGACTTGATCGACCGCACCGGTTCCCTCCTCGCTGACCACCGCCTGGATCTCGCTCCAGCCCTGTGGCTGCCCGAACGCCCGTCGGGCCTCTCCGAGAGGAAGAAAACCGAATCCCTCGCCGCCGAAGTCCACCCCGGTAGAGAACTTGAACAGGCCCGTAACTCGGTACTCCCTGATACCGGTGGGCGTCGCGAGTGAGGCGGTGTCGCCCACCTGAAGTCCGTTGGCCTCGGCCCAGCTGGCCTCCAACTCGGTCTCTCGCCCCTTTCGGACCTTGCGTCCGGAGACGATCTCCAGATCCGAGTAGCTCTGACCCTCGACGGTGGTGCCCGCTGCGTTCAACTCCGCTCCGGGACCGTTCGCGCCGACCAGCGAGAGCACAGCGGTGAGCTGCCCGACCGCCGAATCGACCCCTTGCGTAGTGCGAACGCGCGACAGGGCGTCCTCGGGGAGGGATCCGGCATCGGAGGTGGCTGCAAGGACCAGATCCGCCTTTCCGTAGATCGAGTCGTAGAGATCAGTGAAGGTGCGCTGGATCGTGGTCGTGAGCAGCAGGACCCCGACGATCATCCCCGTTCCGAGGACGATCCCCGAAACGGTGAGAAGCAGCCTCCCTCGCCGTGAGGAGAGCTGGCGCAGAGTAACCGCGGTGTAAGACCTCATCGCTTCCTGCGAGTTGGCTTTGCAGCCGCGCGGCGCTTCTTGGTCTTGCCCTTGGTCTTGGTCTTGGTGGCTGGAGTCTCGAGCTTCGCGAATGCCCTGATCACCCGTGCACTGTCCCCACCGGCGACCTCGCCAGCCGACTTCCCGTCGCGAAGGAAGGAAACCCTCCCCGCGACAGCAGCGGCGGTGGTGTCATGGGTTACCAGGACGATCGTGTGTCCCTCGTCGGCATTCAACTCCGAGAGCAGGTCGAGGACGGTCGCCTCTGAGCGAGAATCGAGATTCCCGGTCGGCTCATCGGCAAGGACCAGTTCGGGCTCCAGCAGGAGGGCCCGTGCGATCGAGACCCGCTGCTGCTCGCCGCCCGACAACTCCGAGGGAAGGTGGTGCTCGCGACGACCGAGACCAACCCGCTTGAGCAGGGTGCGCGCTCTCTTTTCGATCTTGGGGTCCCTCCGACCGGCGATCAGCGCCGGCAACATCACGTTCTCGAGCGCGTTGAGCGATGCCAGGAGGTTGAAGAACTGGAAGACGAACCCGATCTTCTCGCGCCGAAGCAGAGTGAGGCCGCGGTCATCGAGCCCTTCGAAGTTCTCACCGGCCAGCGCGATCGTGCCGGATGTCGGGGTCTCCAGGGCGCCGAGCAGATGCAGGAGGGTGCTCTTGCCGGACCCAGACGGGCCCATGATCGCAACCATCTCGCCCTTCTCGACTTGGAAGTCGAGTCGATCGAGGGCCTTGACCAGGCTCGTTCCGGAGCCGTAGCGCTTGCTCAGCTTGCGGGCATCGATCGCAGGTATCGCAGCAGCCTTGTCTGTTCGCCCGCCAGAACGCTTGGAGCGGGAGCTCATTGGCGCCCGAGCCTCGACTTCAACTCGTCGATTGCGACCACCGGCGTCGGGTCGATACCGGCCATCGCGGCCAGTTGAAGCGAGACGAGGTCTCCCAGCATCACGGCCTCGAACATCCGGGCAGTGCGGGTCTCTCCCACCGACTCGGAGAAGATCACCGGCGGTGAACCCTTGGTGGCCGAGATGATCTCGCCGGTCAGCTGAAAGCGCTCGCGCTCTCGCGGGTGCTGATCGGAGTCGAGAAGCATCACCGCGGCGAAACCCTCGTCGATTCCCCAACCGGCGATCTCGTTGTGATCGGCCTCCGGGAGACTCGACTTGAAGCAGTGGCGCAGGGCGTTCTCGTTTACCTGGCACTTCCAGCGATAGGCGATCGGGTCGGTGAGATCGCTGCCGTAGACGATCGGCGTCGAGTCTCCGATCGCCTCTGCGATCTCGCGCGAACGAACTGCGATCACGTCCCGCCGCTCGTCGAGGTGCGCGGCGGCGGAATCGATCTCGGAGTGGAGCCCGGGTCCGCAACCAGCGAGCCTCGCGGCCTCGGTCGCGACCGCGAACATGTAGGCGACCGCAGCGCGTGGCTGGAGTATCCCCGGGAGCCCGATCACCGGCACGCCGTCGGCGCGGGCGGCCTCGGCAAGCGCGCCGCCGGTAGTGGCAGCGATCCTCGGCGCACCGAGTGCCTCGGCGGCGGCGTAGCAGGCAAGCGTCTCCTCGGTTTCACCGGAGTAGCTCGAGCAGCAGACGAGCGAATCGGTCGGCGCCCAGCTGGGTATTTCGTAGCCACGCACCGGGATCAGCGGTTTGGTCAGGCGGTCGCCATAGGCAGCGGCAGCGAGGTCGCCGCCTACGCCGGATCCTCCGACTCCGCAGACGAGTGCCATCGGGGCCTCGGTCTCTTCGAGACCAGCAGAGGAGATTCGCCAGAGCGCGTCGCGGAGGTGGTCTCCGAGGGCCAGCACGTCATCGAGCAGACCACTCGGGTCGTTCTCGCGGATCTGTGAAAGAGGGTCCTCGCTCATCTCAACCAGAGAGCCTTTCACCTTCGGCGGCTACGGTGCCCTCCGGTATAGCTGCGCCAGGTTCTACTTGAACGCCGGCGGAGAGAATCGAACCGCTGACGGCGGCCCCGTCGCCGATTTCGCAGCCCGCAAAGAGAGCTGATCCGGCAACGCTTGCACCATCTCCCACCTGGCAGCCAGATTCGAGCACGGTGCCCGGGCCGACCGTGGCGCCTGAAGCGACGCTCGCCCCCGAGCCGATCAGGGCCGGTGCCACCACGGTCGCCGTTTCAGAGACATCTGCATCTGATGCGATGTGGATGCCGTCAGAGCCCAGTTCATCAGTAATGGCGGTTCGCACTTTGCCGGAGAGGATGTCCTCGGTTGCCTGAAGGAAGCGATCAGGGGTACCTATATCCATCCAGTACCCCTCGAGCCTGACCCCATAGAGCGATCCTTCCTCGGCGAGCAGCGGGAATACCTCGCGCTCGATCGAAACTGGCTTGCCTGGCTCGATCAGATCGAAGACGGAAGCGTCGAGCAGGTAGATACCGGCGTTGATCTCGTCGGTCCCCGGATCGGCCCCGGGCTCGGGCTTTTCGCGGAACTCTGAGACCTTGCCGTCAGGATCTGTGAAGACCAGCCCGTAAGAACTCGGGTCTTCGACCGGATACAGGCCGATCGTCGCCCTTGCGCCACTTGCCTCGTGGACCTCGACCAACTTGGAGAGATCTAGATCCGAGAGTATGTCGCCGTTCATCGCAAAGAAGGTCTGTCCAACCAGATCACGGCAGTGTCCTATCGCCCCGGCGGTTCCGAGCGGTTCCGGCTCGACCTCATAGACCAGGCGCGGACCGGTGGCGCCGTCGAGGGCGCTCTTCATGCCATCGGCGAGATAGCCACAGGAGAGGATGACCTCATCTACCCCGTGCTGCTCGAGCCAGTCGATCGTGTACGCGGTGAACGGCTTGCCGCATAAGGGGAGAACCGTCTTCGGAACCGTCTCGGTCAAGGGCCGCAGACGGGTTCCCTCACCGCCGGCAAGCACCACCGCCTGCATCAGGCCGTGCCTTCGCGACGCGGTCGACCGATCGACTCGATCACGAGACCCGCTGCCAGCAGAGCGTCTGCAGGCAGGCAGTTACGGCCGTCGATCACCAGATTGCCGGACATCGCCAATGCTGCAGCCGACCAGTCGAGATCTGCGAACTCCGGCCACTCGGTAACAACGACCGCGGCGTCGGCCTGATCGACGGCGGCGAGAGCCGAGTCTGCGAGGGCAACATCAGGCAGAACCTCAGCCGCCGTCTGGGCGGCAACCGGGTCGTAGCCGGTCACCTCAGCGCCGGCCTCCTCGAGACGGTGGGCCAGGAAGATGCTCGAGGCTTCGCGCATGTCGTCGGTTCCGGGCTTGAACGAGAGGCCGAGCAGAGCAATCCGCTTGCCAGAGAGATCACCGAGGTTGTCCGTGAGCTTGTCCATCACCCGCTGCTTTTGGCGGTCGTTTACCTCGATCACCGCGCTCAGCAGCTGGAATGAGTAGCCGGAGCTACCAGCAAGCGCCTGCAGCGCGCGTACATCTTTTGGAAAGCAGGAGCCTCCGTAACCGAGTCCCGGGTTGAGGAATCCGGCACCGATCCGCGGGTCGAGACCCATCCCTTCTGCGACTTCTGCGACATCGGCTCCGACCTGTTCGGAGACGTTTGCAATCTCGTTGACGAAGCTGATCTTGGTGGCGAGGAATGCGTTGGAGGCGAGCTTGATCATCTCTGCGCTGGCAAGGCCTGTGCGCTGGACGGGCGCTCCCAGTGGGCTGTAAAGAGCCTCGACCAGGTCGGCGGAGGAGGCGGAGGACTCGTCGGCCCCAACCACTACCCGGGCGGGAGAGCGAAAGTCCTCCATCGCTGAGCCTTCGCGCAGGAACTCCGGGCAAGAGACATATGCCGTCTCCGGATTGGCTGCGCGGATGCGATCGCCGGTGCCGGCAGGAACGGTGCTCTTCATCACGATCGAAGGACCGCTCAAAGCAGCCACCTCGGCGGTGGATGCATCCACCGCGTCGAGATTCGCCTCGCCGGTTTCGGTAGACGGAGTTCCAACGCAGACGAACGCCAACTCGCAATCCGAGAGATCACCGATCTGATCTGTGAACTCGATTCGCTCACCACATGCCTCGAGCACCGCTGCGAGGTCGGGCTCGTGAAAGGGGATCTCGCCCGCGCGCAACGAGGCGAGGCGGTCGGGGTTGGTTTCGATTCCGATCAGGCGATGACCCATCTCGGCAAAGCCGGCCGCAGTGACGAGGCCGACCCAGCCGCAGCCGACCACTCCAACCGGTGCTGCTGCGCCTTCCGCATTCATCAGACCTGAATCCCTGTTGCTACTTGCCCGCTGTTCCGGGCCTCGTGTACTCGCGCATTCCACGGGCGAGCTCGATCATCGCGCGCGACGAGAGAGCCTCGGTCAGCGTGTTGTTTACCCAGAAGGAGCCCTCATCGTTCTTCCACGCCACCAGCCTGAGGCGGCCGCCATCGTAGAAGAGGAGATATTTCTGCTTGCCGAAGGTGCGCTCCTCTGACGGACTCTGGAGGATCGGCGGGTTCTTCCAGGCGGTGCCCTGGAAGCCGTAGTACTCGTTCAGGCCCGGATAGGAGAAGACCCACTTGTAGGCAGCGCGCTGATCGCGTGGCGGGGCGTCGGGTCCGACGTGGTTCATCTCGTATCCGCGAGGATTCTGGCCGTAGTCGCTTCCCGAGGGCAGAACGGTCGGGTAGTAGAGCGGCAAGGTAGCGCTGGGGACGTGGTTGAACAGTCCCTTGACCAGCACCTTGCCGTAGCTCGTGGGATCGAGTGAGACATCGGACAGAGACTCGATCTTTCGCGGTTTCGACTTCTTCGGCTTTGCCGGGGCTGGGCTCGACTTCTTGTCCTTCTTGGGAGCTGCATCCGGCAGGGGTTGGCCTTTGAGCCCGAGAAGCTGATCTACCGCAGCCTGAATGGAGGAGGCGGATGCGTAGACGAAGCTCGGGCCGATATCCACGGGCAGCTCGACCTGGCGCAGCTCCGAGCTACGCGC
>JBEIRY010000063.1:0-10326 GCA_040375675.1 Thermoleophilales bacterium
CTGACCACCGACCATGCCGCTGCTGCTCTGCAGGAGATCATGGAAGGGCGCGCCGATGAGATACAGACCGCCGCTCTGCTGATAGCGCTGCGCGCCAAAGGCGAGACGGTCAGCGAGGTGACAGGCCTTGCGCAGACGATGAGATCTCTCTCCGATCGCGTGGAAGCTCCGGTCGACGGACTGGTGGATACAGCGGGTACAGGCGGCGGGCCGACCACCTTCAATATCTCCACTACTGCAGCCTTGGTCGCCGCAGCCGCCGGGGTGCCGATCGCAAAGCACGGCAATCGCTCGGCCACCAGCCAGTCGGGATCGGCAGATCTGCTGGAAGCGCTTGGAGTGGCGATAGAGCTTTCGCCCGAGCAGGTTTCAGACTGCATTCGTGAAATCGGCTTTGGATTCATGTTCGCGCCGCGTCATCACGCAGCAATGCGCCATGTGGTGCCGGTTCGCAAGGCCCTCGGGGTGCGGACCGTGTTCAACCTGCTCGGGCCCTTGACCAATCCGGCTGGGGCTCCGCGCCAACTGCTCGGCGTCTCGGATCGCAACTACCAGGAGACGATGGCTGAGTCGCTGATTGCGCTCGGCTGTGAACGTGCCTTCGTCGTCTGCGCTGAGGACGGGCTCGATGAGTTCTCACTTAGCTCGCCGACCAGGGTGATCGAGGTCTCTGACGGCGCGACAAGCGAGTGGACCATTGATCCTGCTGAATTGGAGCTGTCTCCAGCCTCGATCGATCAGATCGCAGGCGGTTCGCCCGAAGAGAATGCTCAGGTAACCCGCGCCGTGTTGGCGGGCCAGGGGGGCCCTGCCCGTGAGATCACGACGTTCAACGCAGGTGCCGCGATCGTGCTTGGTGGCGGTGCCGAGGATCTTGCTTCAGGCGTTCGGGCGGCGGCCGAGGCGATCGACTCTGGCGCCGCCAGCGACAAGCTGGAGGAGCTGACCGAGCTGAGCGCCCGGCTTGCCACAGAGGGCGGCTCCTGATGGGCATGATGGATCAGTTCGTCGAGGCAGCTCGGGAGCGCGTCGAGACCCGTAAGAAGGAGACACCCTTGACTGAACTCGAGGGGAGGATCGAACTCGGTGGCGATGGCCAGCGCCCTTTCAAGGAGGCGCTTACGCGGCCGGGGATATCGGTGATCGCCGAGTTCAAGCGACGTTCACCAAGTGCCGGAGACATCCGCCCGGACGCATCCGTTGCCGAGGTTGCCCTCGCATACGAGCAGGCCGGAGCTGCTGCGATGTCGGTCTTGACCGATGGAGACTTCTTCGGTGGGTCTCTCGCCGATCTCCGCGAGGCACGCAGCTGTTCGGATCTCCCGATCCTCGAAAAGGATTTCGTGGTCGACAGGTATCAGCTCTACGAAGCAAAGGCCAACGGTGCCGACGCCGTCCTGTTGATCGTGGCCGCGCTGGACGAGGCGGTTTTGGCTGACCTGCACACCGAGGCGCGGGCAATAGATCTCGACTGCCTGGTCGAAGTTCATGATCGCGAAGAGTTGGAGGGTGCACTGGCGATCGACGCGGATGTGATCGGGATCAACAACCGCAATCTCGATGACCTCTCGGTCAGTACAGATACGACACTCGAGCTGATCACCGAGGTCCCCGCCGGTATGACGGTCGTCTCCGAAAGCGGCATTGCAAGCCGGGATACGGTCCAAGAGTTGGATCGCGTTGGTGTCGACGCGGTGCTGGTCGGGGAGGCCCTGATGTCGGGTGACGAGCCAGGCACGAGCTTTTCAGAGCTGTTCGCAGGTGAAGAGGGAACCAGCGAGCAAAAGCTTCCGTAGTAATTCCTTCAGCTTCGGCCGTCGTCACCGAGATTCGGGCGAGGGATGGCGTGGAGGGGCGCTCTGACCGCCTACGCTTTGATCCATGACCGCAATCAAGATCTGTGGCGTCACGCGTCCGGAGGATGCCGATCTCGCAGCCGAGCTCGGAGCGTGGGCCGTGGGCATCAACTTCTGGGACCAGAGCCCGCGATCTGTACCTCTCGATCAGGCTGTCGAGCTGGGGTCGCTGCTCAAGCGACGCACTCAGGTCGTGGGTGTATTCGTCAATCCCACGCTCGAGGAGGTGGCAAAGGCAGTCGAGGATGCCCACCTGAACATGGTTCAGCTGCACGGTGATGAGGGCGTCCAGTTCTGCTCTGAAGTCGCCCGGAAGACCGGAGCGAAGGTGATCAAGGCCTTCCCTGTTGCCTCCTCGGCCGATGTGCACAACGCCGAGGCCTTCCGCACCGACTACCACCTGTTCGATACCGCTGCTCCGAGCTCGATCAGGGGTGGCACCGGTCAGCGATTCGACTGGGCCCACATGGCAAATCGCCAATCCGAGATCCCCGCGATTCTCGCTGGCGGGATCAATCCCGAAAACGCCGCGGAGGCGATCGAGGTTGCCCGACCATTTGCGATCGATGTGGCCAGCGGGATCGAGTCAGGCCCGGGTGTGAAGGATGCTGTCTTGATGCGCGCATTGTTCGAGGCCACGGGCAGTCGCGAAGCGGTTGCGGAGGCCTGAGCAGATGTCAGATCAGGCAATCGCACGCGACAGCACACCCAACGGGCTCGAATCTCACTTCGGCGAGTACGGCGGTCGGTTCGTGCCCGAGACGCTGGTTCCGGCGCTCGATGAGCTGTCCGCTGCCTGGCTGGAGGCAAGAGACGACTCCGAATTCATGGCCGAACTCGACCGGTTGCTCCGCGATTTCGTAGGCAGGCCTACGCCCCTTTATCTGGCGGAGCGACTCTCCGAGCGCGTCGGCAGGACGGTCTATCTGAAGCGTGAGGATCTCGCCCATACGGGAGCGCACAAGATCAACAACGCAATCGGGCAGGGACTCCTCGCCAGGCGTATGGGCAAGAGGCGGGTAATCGCCGAAACTGGCGCGGGTCAGCACGGCGTCGCCACTGCAACTGCCTGCGCACTGCTCGGACTCGATTGCGCGGTCTATATGGGAAGCGAAGACATCCGTCGCCAGGCACCGAATGTCGAGCGGATGAAGCTGATGGGCACCGAGGTGTTGGCGGTCGAGGCAGGGGCAAGGACTCTCAAGGAGGCGGTCAGCGCGGCTATCCGCGACTGGGTGACGAACGTCGACGACACTCACTACATAATCGGCTCCGCTGTAGGGCCTGCGCCCTATCCCGCTCTGGTGAGGGACCTGCAGCGTGTAATCGGTGATGAGGCGAGGGCCCAGGCACTCGATGTCACCGGAGAGCTCCCCGCCCGTGTGATCGCCTGTGTCGGGGGAGGTTCGAACGCGATCGGGACATTCGTTCCATTCCTCGAAGATCCGGTCGAGCTGATCGGGGTAGAGGCGGCTGGGTCGGGGATCGACTCGGGTAGTCATGGAGCCTCTCTGGTCGCCGGTAAACCCGGAGTCCTCCACGGCGCCATGTCGTCAGTCATCTCGGACTCAGAGGGGCAGATACTCGAAGCACATTCGGTCTCGGCTGGGCTCGACTCCCCGGGAGTCGGCCCGCAGCACGCTCACTTGCGCGATCTGGAGCGGGCTCGCTATGTCGCAGTTGGAGACGATGATGCTCTTTCGGCGTTCGGAGAGCTGGCGCGGCTGGAGGGGATAATCCCTGCACTCGAGCCCGCGCACGCGGTCGCCTGGCTGCTCTCGGCGGAGGGCCAGCAGGCAGATGGAGGCTACGACCTGCTGACGATGAGCGGTCGTGGAGATAAGGATCTCGCCGAGGTAGTCCAGCGGATCGGCGGGGGTTCCTGAGGTGGCTGCCGCAAGTCGAACCTCTGGCAACGACGCGATCGCCGTGGCCTTCGACCGAGCCGGCGAGCAGGGACGTGCCGCTTTGATGCCCTACTTGATGGGTGCTTTCCCCGATATCGAAACAGCAACCGCTGTGGCAAGCGCGTACGCCGACTCCGGGGCGGATCTGATCGAGCTGGGAGTTCCCTTTTCCGATCCGCTCGCCGATGGCCCGGTGATCCACGCAGCGGCAACCAAGGCGCTCGAGGCCGGGGCTACCCTCGACTCGGTACTACAGACCTGTTCGGAGATCTCGGCAAGGATTCCGGTGGTTTTGCTCTGTTACGCGAACATGATCCTTGGCGACCCGACAGCGTTTGCCGGGAAGGTTGCCGCAGCCGGTGGGGCAGGGGTGATCGTCCCGGATCTTCCTCTGGAGGAGGCTGACGGCGTCAGACAGGCAATGGACGATGCTGGGCTCGCCCTGATCCCGCTGATCGCACCGACTACACCGCCCGAGCGCCGACGGGCAATCGCTGAAAACGCACGGGGGTTCGTCTACCTGGTCTCTTCGACCGGAACGACGGGGGAGAGAGCCCGATTTGCCGATGACCTCGCTGGTCTCGTCTCCGAGGTTCGAGAGGTCTCTGAGGTTCCGGTGGCAGTCGGTTTCGGGATTTCCAATGCTGAACAGGCGGCGGAGATCGGCGAGATTGCAGGCGGCGTGATCATCGGCAGTCGCTTGGTCCGTGAGGTCGACGAGGCAGCCGACAAGGACGCTGCTGTGGAGGCGGTCTCAGCTGTGGTCGGCGAATCGGCCGACGCCCTCAGCCGTTAGGCTTCAGGTCGTGATCATGCCTGTATTCACAGTTCTCGGGGCAATCGTGATGGTCGTCGCCTACACCTTCGGGGTTCCTGGTCCGGTTTGCGCGATTCTCTTTCTCGCCGGGGTGTTCACCGGAGCCCTACTGCAGTACTCGCAGCCGATCATCGACTGGATCCGCCGCCCGTAGGCGATAGCTGCCGGTTGTCTTTCGAGCGCGAGGCTATCTCTTCAGACGGTGCCCCTCCGGCGGTCGGGCCGTACAGCCAGGCGATTCGCCATGGCTCGTACCTCTTCTGTTCGGGTCAGGTACCTCTCGACCCGGAATCCGGGGAGAAGGTCACTGGTGGCGTTGCCCAGCAGACGACTCGCTGCCTGCAAAACCTCGAGGCTGTCTGCGCTGCCGCCGGTTGCAGTCTTGGCGACGCGGTGAAGGTGACTGTCTACACGACGCAGCTCGGCGAATTCGCCGAGATCAATCAGGCCTACGCTGAGTACTTCGCCGACGGTGCACCACCAGCTCGTGCGGCAGTAGGGGTCAGCGAGTTGCCACTTGGTGTCGAAGTCGAGATCGACGCCATCGTGGCCTGCCGGTAGCAGCGGTCAGGAGAGTCCCAGTCGCCTTGCCAAATCGATCATCTCGGGGCTGGCAGATTTGACACCTTCTGTCTCGGCCAGCGGAATCAGGACCGTTTCAGAGCCATGCAGGGCAGCCATCGTGCCGAGCTTGCCGCTGGTTGCAGCCTCGTAGGCAGCTCTGCCCAAGCGGGTAGCGAGCACGCGGTCTGCTGCGGTTGGTGAACCACCTCTTTGGACATGGCCGAGAATGGTCGCCCTGACCTCGAATCCGGTTGCGGAGTCCAGCAGGCGGGCGAGCTCTACACCGATCCCACCGAGCCTCTCGTACCCGTAGTGGTCGTTGCCCTCGGAGATCACCACCCGCTCACCGGCGCCTGTATCGGTGCGGAGCGTTGCTCCTTCCGCAGCAACGACGATCGAGAAGTCCTTTCCGGAGTCGTGTCGCGCCTGGATCGTCTCGACCAGCTCAGGTACCGTTTTCTCGACTTCGGGGATCAGCACCGCGTCGGCTCCTGAGGCGACAGCCGACCAGAGCGCGATCCAGCCTGTATCCCGTCCCATCACCTCGACCACCATCACACGATCGTGTGACTCGGCTGTGGTGTGGAGGCGGTCTATCGCCTCGGTCGCAATCTCAACCGCGGTATCGAAGCCGAAGGTGAAGTCTGTACCGACCACGTCGTTGTCGATCGTTTTCGGTACGCCGACAGTCGGCAGCCCGTGCTCCGAGTAGAGCCTGCGGGCGACATCCATCGAGTGCTCCCCGCCGATCACGATTACCGCTTCGAGCGATTCCCGCTCGATCGTTTCGCCTACGGCGCTGATTGCATCTTCGCGAAACGGGTCAAAGCTCGATGCTCCGAGGATCGTTCCCCCCTGCGAGATGATCCCGTCGACCTCGCTGGGACCGAGTGGGCGAATGTCGGGCTCTGCCAGTCCGCTGAAGCCGTGTGCGATGCCGACCGCTTCGTTCCCATCTGCCTGAGCCGATCTGGCAATCGCTCTGATCGCGGCGTTCAGCCCCGGACAGTCACCGCCAGCGGTAAGTACTCCGATCCTCATCTACGGCGAGTGTAGTCTCGCTGGAGATCAGCCTCAGGGCAGGCGATCGGTGAGCCACATTTTCATCTCGGCCAGCAGTGTCGGGTCTATCGCATGCGGGTATTCGGTTTCGCGATAGGTCACGGCCAGTCCATCACCTTCGAGGGCGTCTCGGGCGGAGCGCCCGAACTCGACCGGGATCACTTCATCCAGCGCGCCGTGTGACAGCCAAACGGGAAGACCGGCCCGGGAGCTGGCATCTATAGGCCAGCCCTCTACCCGCGGCAGGAACCCGCTCATCCCGAGTATCCCCGCAGGGGTTTGTCTTCCGGCGCCGAGTCCGAGGGCAAGTGAGACCACGCAGCCTTGACTGAAACCTCCGATCACCGTGCGCGACCACGGAATCCCTCGCTCTTCGAGGATCCCGT
Source organism: Thermoleophilales bacterium (assembly GCA_040375675.1). Classification (GTDB taxonomy): domain Bacteria; phylum Actinomycetota; class Thermoleophilia; order Solirubrobacterales; family 70-9; genus CAIUSP01. The sequence continues at coordinate 6,593 of JBEIRY010000063.1, forward strand.
CGAGGAATCCACCGCCGAGCGGGATGGCTTCCATGAAAGTCTCCTGGTCGGGAAATCCAACCTGGCGAACCACGTACCAGTGGCGCCCTCCCGGAGGTATCCCCGAGATAGGCGCACCGGGGCAGATCCCCAACAACCGCCGCTCCGGATCCAGCTGGTCGAGCAGCGGGTGTAGGTCTGCTTCGGTCGCGCCCCTGCCGTGGAGCAGGATCAGCGCGCCTTCGGGATCGCCGTCAGCCTCACGGAAGAGATGGGGGAGGGCAGCCTCGGTCATCAGGCAGGAGGCTGCAGCGGACTTACTGGTTGCGCCCTGCTACTGGTGACACGAGAGGCCGGAGATTCGGCTCGACCTGGTCGCGGAGGTGCTCGTAGTCGGGCGGCAGTGAGAGTTTTTCCCCGAGGGTTTCGATCGGTTCGTCGACCGTGAACCCTGGGCCGAGGCTGGACAGCTCGAAGAGGACCCCGCTGGGTTCAGGGAAGTAGACGGCTTTGAAGTAGAAGCGATCGATCTGCGGGGTCGGTGAGGCCCCCACCTCCATCACCCGAGTGCGCCATGCATCTAGCTCATCGGGTTTCGATGCCCAGGCAACGTGATGGACGGTACCTGCCCCCTGCAGGCCGGGCTCTGCCGGCGGGGTGTCGTATACGTAGGTGCCGCCACGCTCGCTGCCGCGCGCCTCCCAGCCCTCGTCCGTCCTCTCGAAACCGAGGCCATCACTCAATAGGGCTGCACTGGCGTCGGGTGCGGCCGAGTACGCCCTGACTCCCTCAAAGCCCTGCAGGGCGTGCTCAGCGGGTATATCCGGGTTGCTTGCTGAAAGCGGGGCATCGCTCACCGACGAGACCGTCAGCAGATGGCGCAGTCCCTCGGGATCGCGAAAGGCAAGTCCCTGATCGGTCCTCTCCACTGCATGACCGAGGTCGCCAAGGCGCTGTTCCCAGAAGGAAAGTGATTCCTCGGATCCGACGCGCCATACGACCGTGTGAACCATTCCGGCCCCGGCTCGGCCTTCGGGTAGCCCCGGATACTCGAAGAACGTGATGTCCGAGCCAGCGGAAGCGTCGTCGTCTGCGTAGAAGAGGTGATAGACGCCGGGGTTGTCTTGATTGACCGTCTTCTTGACCAGCCTCAGACCCATGACGCCGACATAGAAGTCGAGGTTCAATTGCGCATCGGCGGTGATTGCGGTTACGTGGTGTACGCCTTCGAGTTTCATCTAGAGATCAGGATAGTCGGATGTCCGCCTGCTCAAGCTAAGAGGCGAGGAGATCTCTCAGCGCCGGATCGATCTCCGGGTACTGAAAGCTGTAGCCGAGATCTTGGGCGCGTCTAGGGATCACGCGTGCACTGCCGGTGACCAGATCTGCCAGCTCGCTGCCGCGCAGCAGTGCCACTGCAGCCTTGGGCGTCGGAAAGATCGCGGGCCGCCCAATCGCCTTCCCGAGCGCCTTCGAGAACTCCTTGTTGCTCACCGGGTTCGGGGCGGTAGCGTTGATCACCCCGCTTACCTGGTCGTCGTCGAGCGCCCACCTGATCAGCCCGATCTCGTCGTCGAGGTGGATCCACGACATGTACTGATCGCCTGTTCCGAGTGGGCCCCCAACCCCCATCTTGAATGGAGGCAGTAGCTGCTTCAGCAGACCGGAGTCCGGTGTCAGGACCAGGCCGGTGCGAATCAGAACCAGTCTCATGCCAAGCCGCTCTGCGCTGCGCTGTTCTGCCTCCCACTCGACCGGGATATCGGCCATGAAGCCCTCTCCGGGCTCGGAGTCCTCGTCGAGCATTGCCTCACCGCGGTCTCCGTAATAGCCGATCGCAGACGCGCCGATGAACACCTTGGGAGTGGATGCAGCGGCTTCGATTCCCTGGAGGAGATTGTGAGAAGCGGTTATTCGGGACTCGCGGATCCTGCGCTTTGCCGAATCGGTGAGACGCTGGTTGATCTCCTCGCCGATCAGATTCACCACGGCATCCACGTTCTCCAGCGCTTCGACCGGAGGTCGCTCGGTTGCCGCCTGCCAGGCGTGCCAGCTGACGGTCGGGTTCTTCGGACGCGCCTTGGCCGGATCGCGGGTCAGGCCGACGACTTCATCGCCCCTTGCCAGCAGTGTGTCGGCAAGCGCGGAGCCGATCGCTCCGGTCGCTCCTGTGATCAGAACTCTCATGGGACGATCCTATAGGGCACAGGGTGACAGTCGCCGCATTGCCTAGTAACGATCGCTGCGAAGGGGAGGGGGTGACTCAGCCGCGGTCTGTGCTGCCGCCGCCGTGGAGCCCCATCGTCTGAGTGTCGTCGGCGAAGCGGGCGATCCCTTCGTTGCGAGCCTCCTCGACGACGGCAGCCGCGACTATCGGTGCGACATCACGGTTGAACACGGAAGGGATCACGTAATCCTCCGCCAGATCGTCATCGGTTACGACGTTGGCGATTCCGTGGGCGGCAGCCATCTTCATCTCCTCGGTGATCTTGGGTGCACCGGCGTCGAGCGCTCCGCGGAATATCCCGGGGAAGCAGAGGACGTTGTTGATCTGGTTCGGGTAGTCCGAGCGGCCGGTGGCCATGATCCGTACATACGGGTCGGCTTCTTCGGGCATGACTTCGGGGTTGGGGTTTGCCATCGCGAAGACGATCGGATCGCGGTTCATCTTGTCGAGCGACTTCGCCTCGAGAACTCCCGGTCCGGAGAGGCCGATGAACAGGTCGCAACCTTCGATTACCTCGTTTGGTCCACCTTGGAGACGGTTCGGATTGGTGTTCTCGGCAAACCAGCGCTTTATGCCGGTCATCTCTCCATTGACGTATTCAGGACTGTCAACCGAGATTGCGCCGTTGCGGTCGCAGCCGATGATGTCGGTGATCCCCGCCGCCATCATCATCTTGGTGCAGGCCACTCCGGCGGCGCCGATGCCTACTACCAGCACGCGCAGGCCCTCGATCGGCTTGTCGACGATCTTCAGTGACTTGAACAGCGCCGCCATCACCACCACCGCGGTTCCGTGCTGGTCGTCGTGGAAGACGGGGATATCGAGGCGTTCCTTGAGTCGGTCTTCGATCTCGAAGCAGCGCGGTGCTGCGATGTCTTCGAGGTTCACTCCACCGAAGGTGGGGGAGATGTTGACCACGGTTTCAATGATTTCGTCCACGTCCTGCGTCGGCACACAGATCGGGAAGGCGTCCACTCCGGCGAACTCCTTGAACAGCATCGCCTTGCCCTCCATCACCGGCATTGCGGCCTCTGGGCCGATGTCGCCAAGTCCGAGCACGGCTGAGCCGTCGGAGACGACCGCAACCGTATTGGCCTTGATCGTGTAGTCGAAGGCCTTGGAGGGGTCGGCGGCGATGTACTCACATACGCGTGCGACACCGGGCGTGTAGGCCATGGAAAGGTCATCGCGGGTGTTGAGCGGGTACTTGTTCGTGACCTCGATCTTTCCCCTGCGGTGCATCTCGAAGGTGCGGTCGCTGAAGTCGATGACGCGTGCGCCGCCAGTCTCACCGATTGCCCTGAGGATGTTCTCCCAGTGCTCAGCGCTTTTGGCGTCGATGGTGAACTCGCGCAGACGCTTTCCCTCGCCACCTCCGCCGGGGATCAGGTCGACGCTCTGCAGGGCTCCGCCGGCTTCGGAGATCGCGGCTGTGAGCTTGCCAAGGGGCTCTTGAAGCGCGGCGGGCGCCACCCGGCCCGTCCAGCGGTACAGGGCACGGGCACTCAATGCTTAGAAGATATGCAGC
>JBEIRY010000038.1:0-15822 GCA_040375675.1 Thermoleophilales bacterium
ATCAGAGCACGCAGCGAGGTGCCGATCATCATGCTGACCGCCAAGGGCGACGAGGCCGACAAGGTCGAAGGTCTCGAGGTAGGGGCCGATGACTACATCACCAAACCATTTTCGCTCGCTGAATTCAAAAGCCGTGTCAAGGCTGCACTCCGCAGGGGCGGCCTGCGAGACAGGGGGGGAACTGATCAGAAGATCGAGGCAGGTGATCTGGTGATCGATACCGATCGAAGAAAGGTGAACGTGAGAGGAAAGCCAGCCGAGCTCACCTTCATCGAGTTCGAAATCCTGGTCACCCTTGCCAGCGAGCCGGGAAAAGTTATGAGCAGAAAAGAACTTCTCGAAGACATCTGGGGTGCATCGGGGTTCAGAAGCCCGAGAACAGTCGATGTACATATGAGGCACCTGAGGGAAAAACTTGAAAAGAACCCGAAGAAACCCGAGTACCTGTACACGGTGCGCGGGGTCGGGTACCGGTTCCGCGATGAAGAACCGAATTGATGCCTGACCTCAGCGACTGGCGGAGATTCGACACGCTGCGCAACCGGTTGGTCCTGCTGATCTTCCTGATTACTGCTGCAGCGGTCGGCTCGATCTATCTGTACGTGATTCCTCAACTCGAATCCTCGCTGACCTCAGAGAAGCTCTCGTCACTCGAGCGATCGGTGGAGGAACAGACCGGTCGCTTCGCGGTGCCGTCAGGCGATCCATCTCCTGAACAGCTTGCGAGGGCTACAAGGCTGGCCGCCGGAGCCACCGAAACTCGCGCAACCCTGCTGCTGATAGATCCAAGTGGTGCAGCGACCGTGCTGTCGGACTCACAACAACGCGCAGACATCACGAGCCTCGAAACCGGCTTTCGTGCGCTCGCTGCCAATGCCGAGCAGCTCGATCGAACAGTCGCGGGAGTGACCTCGACCTCTTCGGGCCAACTTGCAACCGCCGCATCACCTGCAGCCGGCGTTGGCGGAAATGCGGTCCTGATCCTCTCGAGCCCGCTCGACGATGTTCAGGCCAATGTCGGGTTGATCAGAAGACAGATCCTGATCGCGGGAGCGATCGCTCTGGTTGCCGCATCGCTGATCGGCCTCTGGGCAGCGAGTTCTGTGACGAGGCGGATCGAGAGACTCCAACGTGCGGCGGAGCGGGTCGCGGAGGGTGAGTTCGGGAAAACGGTGCCGGTGGATTCGAACGACGAGTTGGGGAAACTCGCCAAGACCCTGAATCAGATGCAACGAAGACTTGCGCGGCTGGACACGGCGCGTAGCGAATTCATAGCCAATGCCTCGCACGAGCTTCGAACGCCGATCTTCTCTCTCAGCGGCTACCTCGAATTGCTTCAGACGGGCAAGCCGACAGCAGCCGAGCGGCGCGGATTCATGGAGGAGATGCGGTCGCAGATCGACCGCCTGGAAGCGTTGACCGCAAATCTCCTCGATCTCTCGAAACTCGACGCAGGCGCGATGAAAGTAGAAGCGACGGAGGTGGATTTGGCCAAAGTCGGCAAAGCAATAGTCAGGGAAGCTGCCCCAACCGCGAAGGCAAATGGAGCGGAAATACAGGTTCGAGTGAGTGGCAAGCCGGTTGCCTCGGCGGATTTACTTCGCGTTGAACAAGCGGTGCGTATCCTTATCGACAATGCAATCCGCCACACACCTAGCGGGACCAAAGTGACGGTTACCGCGGTTGAGGAAGACAAGCAAACCAGCTTGATCGTCGGCGACGACGGTCCCGGTATTTCTGCGCGTGATCGCGAAAAGATCTTTGAGCGCTTCTGGACGGGAGACCAGGCTGGTGGGTCCGGCTTGGGGCTGCCGATAGCCCGACAACTGGCTGAGCGCATGAAGGGTAGTCTCGATGTATCGGCAAGAAAGGGACACACCGCCTTCACACTCACCCTCCCCGCAAGCAAGAGGCGTAACTAGATGCTTCTGACTCGCAGAATCAGAGTGTTCTTTGCTGCGGCAGTTGCGCTGGGTTTGACCGCAGCCTTGATCGGCTGCGGATCAGGTACCACCGAGATTCACAAAGACGGAGACCAGGTCGTAGTCAAGGCAGGTAGCGGCGACTTCAACCCAGCCGAGATCTACGCCAACGATGCTCCAGGAGTGGTGACGGTGATCTCTCTCTACGGCGGCAGCGCGGGCAATGCAGGGCAGGGATCGGGTTTCGTGATCTCCGACGACGGGGAGATCCTGACCAACGCCCATGTGGTCACCAGCGGAGGAGCCGGAAACGGCGGCGGCAGCATCGAGCCGGCCAAACAGGTCTTCGTGGAGTTCGCCGACCGTAATCGCGTAGAGGCTGAGATTCTTGGCTACGACCCCGACGCCGATGTTGCCTTGATCAAAGTCAATCCGGGAGATATCGAACTCGATCCGCTCCAGCTCTCGGACCGCAACGCCTTTGCTGTTGGCGAACCAGTCGCTCTGATCGGCAGTCCGTTCGGAAAACGACAGTCACTCTCGGTCGGGGTGATCTCGGCCAACGACCGCACGATTCAATCTCTGAGCGAATTCTCTATCGATAACGCGATCCAGACCGACGCGTCGATCAACCCGGGTAACTCTGGCGGCCCGCTGCTGGATGCGGCAGGAGATGTAATCGGGATCAACCAACAGATCGAAACCAGCTCCGGATCCAACTCGGGCGTGGGCTTTGCCATTCCGATCGATGTCGTGCGCCACTCACTCGATGCCCTGCGCGCTGACGGGGTTGTCGAATACGCGTATCTGGGGGTCTCGACCGAAGCGGTCTGGCCACAGCTTGCGCAGGAACTCGACCTGGGCTCGGAAACGGGTGCGCTGGTCAACGAGGTCGTCCCAGGTGGTCCCGCAGCCGAAGCCGGCATAGAGGGCGCAACCGGCGAAACGACCTTCCAGGGAACACGAGTTGCAACAGGCGGCGACCTGATCGTCGCGGTGGACGGCCAAAAGGTAGTGGCGGAAAGTGATCTCGCCGAGTTGATCTCACGACAAAGTCCGGGATCGACGGTGACTCTCGAGATCATCCGCGACGGCGAGACACGCGAAGTCTCCGTACAGCTCGCCAAGCGTCCCACCGGATAGAACTCCTATCCGGATCTTGAACCAGCGCGACGAGATGAAAGCTTTGGTCCGGGCGCTTGCCACGGAACTCCGAGGCGTAGTCCAGCCGCTGCTAGGTGAACACGCCGGTCGTGCCCACGAGGGAGCTGGTGAAGGCGGAGACATCACCTTCGCAATCGACGAAATCGCAGAGAAGCGGATGGAGACATATCTGGCCGAGCACGCACCCCGTGTCGCCTTCTACTCGGAGGACCGCGGAATGGTTTCGCCAAGTGGTGACTCAGCCGAGTGGGTTCTGATCGTCGACCCGATAGACGGAACCCGACCGGCGCTGGCCGGACTCGAGTCGAGCTGCGTCTCGGTAGCTGCCGCCCCACTCGACGGAGAACCAACAATGGGAGATGTCGTAGTCGGCTGTGTACTCGTGATCATGAGCGGTCTATAGTTCCTCGCAGTGAGAGGAGAAGGCGTTGAACCTGAGGGAAGGCTCTCGGCTAATTCCGAGATCGAGCGGATGTTCTGGACCTACGGCCTGCGCGGCAGGCCGGTCAGAGAGGTAATGGAGGTGATGGCCGAGCTGGTCGATCGCTCCTCGGTCGGCGGTGCAGGGTTTGATCTCGGTGCTGCGACCTTCGACGTAACCAGGATCGTCACCGGCCAACTAGACGCTTACATCGAGCCAAGTCCGCGAATCGTCGAGGATGTGCCTGGCATGCGCGCCGAATTCGAGCGAGTGGGCGGCGGAGAGGTCCTGAACAACTCGCCCTATGATCTTGCCGCCGCGTTGCTCTGTGCCGAAGAAGCCGGGGTCACCGTGACCGATGCGTGGGGTCAACCGCTCGGCGGCAGGCTGTTGCTGGGTTCCGGACACGAGTTCCAGCTCTCCTGCGTTGCGGCCTGTACGCAGGAGCTCCACAGCGCGATCTGCCGAGAGATTGACGCTGGAATAGAGCGGCTGCAAGAAGCACGCCGAGGCGACGGTTAGTTTTGCCCGCCTAATGCAGGAAGTCGCCGTCGGGCACAAGTCACTTGCCGATTACACGCACCTCGCCGGGAGGGGGCGGATCGAAGAGATCCGTGAACTCGCCGCTGAGCTCCAAGGTAAACGGGTGCTCCATCTCAGTGCTACTGCGTTCGGCGGTGGAGTCTCGGAGATTCTCTTCACGCTGATCCCGCTGATGAACGACGTCGGACTCGACACCCATTGGAGGGTGATCATGGGCAAGGAGGAGTTCTTCAACGCAACCAAACTCCTCCACAACTCACTGCAAGGTGATCCGAACACTCTCTCTGCACAGCAGTGGGAACTCTTCGACGAGTACCAACGGCTCAACGGCGAGGCCCTGGAGGGAGAGTGGGACGTGATCATCGTCCACGACCCGCAGCCAGTCGGGATACGACGGATCGCTGCTGAGCACTCGGCGAAGTGGATCTGGCGCTGTCATATCGATCTCTCTGAGCCCAATCCGGAACCGATCGAGCGACTGGAGCCGCTGATCGGCGAATACGACGCGAGCGTCTGGCACATGGAGCAGTACGTGCCCTCACACCTGAAGGATCTGGAGGGAATCAGAATCGTTCCGCCGGCGATCGATCCGCTCTCACCAAAGAACATGGCGCTTTCGCCAGAGGATGCCTCCTTCGTCTGTGACCAGTTCGGAATCGATGTCGCCAGGCCCCTGATCTGCCAGGTATCGAGATTCGATCCCTGGAAGGACCCGATCGGTGTGATCGATGCCTACAGGCAGGTCCGCGAGGAGATCCCCGAGGCACAGCTTGCGCTGGTCGGATCGATGGCAAGCGATGACCCTGAAGGGTGGGAGTTCTTCCAGAGCACCTACGAGCATGCGGACTCAGATCCGGATATCAAGATCCTCAACAACCTGAACAATGTCGGCGCGATCGAGGTCAACGCTTTCCAGTCTCAGGCGGACCTGATCCTCCAGAAGTCGATCCGCGAAGGGTTCGGCCTTACCGTCAGCGAAGGCCTCTGGAAGTCACGGCCCGTGATTGCAGGCAACGTTGGTGGCATTCCCCTGCAGATCGTCGACGGTGAAAGCGGTTTCCTGGTCGACTCACCCGAGCAATGTGCCGAGAGATCGATCGAAGTACTTCGTGACCCGGAACTCGGCCAGAGGTTGGGTAGGGCCGGTAAGGAGCGCACGCGAGAGAGGTTTCTCACGCCACGGCTGCTGGCGGACTGGCTGCGAATCTTTCACGAGTTGGACGTTTAGGGACCGCTACTCAGCGTCGGCCGTTGCAGTCGCGGGTCGCACGGTTACTCTGGGTAATAGATGAATTCCCAACGCCCCTTGACCATCGTCTCGAACCGGGGACCAGCCGAATTCGACCGCGACGAGCAGACCGGCGAGCGCCTTGTGCGCAAGGGCGGAGGTGGACTCGTAACGGCTCTGAGCGGACTCGTCTCCCACCGTAAGGCCCTCTGGGTTGCCTCTGCGATGACCTCAGAGGATGTCGAGGTAGCGCGGGAATCACAGGGGCCGACAAATATCGAGCTCGACGGGATCGACTACGAGGTGCTGATGGTCGAAAGTGACCCCGTCGCCTACGAAGGCTTCTACAACATCATCGCCAACCCGATTCTCTGGTTCATCCAGCACTACCTGTGGGACCTTTCGAATGTCCCGGATATTCGCCAAAACGAACAGACGGCGTGGCGAGACGGCTACCTGGCGGTCAACGCCGATATCGCGCAAGCGGTAATCGAAGCGATAGCCGATCAGACCGAGCCCTTGGTGATGTTCCACGACTACCACCTGTACACATGCCCTGGCCTGGTGAGGGCTGCCAGACCAGACGCGATCTGTCAGCACTTCGTACACATCCCTTGGTCGCAGCCTGACTCTTGGCGGATCCTGCCCGGAGCATGGAGGGAGCGAATCTTCGAGGGCTTGCTGGCAAACGACATCATCGGCTTCCACACGCTCGGCTACTGCCGCAACTTCCTCCACTGCTGCGACGACCTGATGGGTCTGGAGGTCGACTACAACCGCAATGTGGTGATCCACGGAGGTCGGGAGACCTGGATTCGCGAGTACCCGCTTTCGATCGATGTCGAGCGGATGCATCGCGCGGCTGCATCGCCGGAGGTAGCGCGATATGAACAAGAGCTGACCCAGCGCCGTCGTGAGAATCTGATCATCCGGGTCGACCGGGCCGACCTGTCGAAGAACGTACTGCGTGGATTCACCGCATTCGACGTGTTTCTCGAGCAGCATCCGGAGTTCCGGGAGAAGGTGACCTTCATCGCCCACCTGCAGCCCTCGAGAGAGGATGTCCCCGAGTACGCCGAGTATTTGGAGAAGATCGAGGCTCTGGCCGCAGTGGTCAACCACCGGCACGGCACGACCGACTGGATGCCGATCGACCTGCGGATCTACGAGAACTTCCCCGAGGCAGTTGCCCGCTTCAAGCAGTTCGATCTGCTGATCGTCAATGCGCTCTTCGACGGAATGAACCTGGTCGCAAAGGAGGCTCCAGCAGTCAACGAGAGAGACGGGGTGCTGATGTTGTCCGAGAACACTGGCGCCCACGAAGAGCTCGGGTCTTGCGCGCTTTCGGTCAATCCCTTCGACATCCAAGAGCAGGCCGACACCATCTTCCGTGCGCTGACCATGGACCCGGAAGAGCGAGCGGACCGTGCATCACGGCTGAAGGAGATCATCTCCGCTCGCAACCCTGGTGAGTGGATCGACGAGCAACTCGAAGACATCTCCGCCAAGCTTGCGGCCGACGCGGCGGCGCGCGGCTAGCGCTCGAAACCGAACTGGTTACTCCCTCCGCTTCTGACGGGCGCCTGCGCGCTGACAGGTGGAGGCAGGTATGCAGGAACCGGAACCGGGGAATTCCGCTCGGGAGAGCGGCCGGGAGGAGTTCGCCTATTTCGCTCGCTTTTTGCCTTCTTCGGGTGAGGCGGGGAATCTGGCCTTGCGCGGGCCGTCGAGGCGATGTCCGGCTCGAGCGGCGTCGGTTGACTCGAATCGAGGCCCGTCAAGCCGACATCGTCGGGCAAGGGTGCTGGCTCGGGCGCCGAAAACAGACTCGAGATCAGAGCGAGAACTGTCAACGCTGCCACGACCATGCCCAGCGCTCTGATTGCCCTGCGGCGGTTGATCATCAACCCTCCCGGCAGCCGCGCGCGCATATCTAGTCGGAAATCAACTCGAGACAGGACATGCACGGGATGAGCTTTGTGCGGCTGGTCCTCTCCCCCGCTATAGTCGCTCGCCGCGCCCGGATCGACCTTAGGCGCGACCACAAACACGATGACAAGAGACTACGAACTAGTACTGATGCTCGACGCCGAGGCCTCGGATGAGGCCCGCGAGGCGATCGTTGGCGAGGTGAAGACGCGAATCGAAGGCGGTGGCGACCTCGATCTCACCGACAGCTGGGGCATCCGCAAGATGGCCTACGAGATCGACCAACGCAATGAAGCCGATTACAGATACTTCCGCTTCAAGGGAGAGAACCCACTGCTCGAAGAACTCAACCACAACCTCAAGATCTCCGAGGGTGTCCTTCGGCACAGAATCTTCAAGGTGGATCCAGAATCTCCCACCACAGCTCCGCCTACCTCTGACCGACCAACGTCGGTCGGCGCGGATCGGTCCGACGATGACGGCGACGATCGCGGTTTCGGTCGCTCCCGCAATCGCGACTGAGAAATTCCTCCTGCCCCAAGCAACCTCCAGGGAGACTTTCGTCTTCGGAGTTTGCGGCATTAGTTTTCAACTGCGCGCATTCAGTCGCCGGATTGGCTCCTAAGATCGAGCGCAAGTAAATACCTAACGCAACAGAGGAGCTGATCGCGTGGCTGCAAGCAACATCAACATAGTCGCAATAACAGGCAACCTGACCAAGGACCCGGAACTCCGATCGACAGGCAGCGGTATGTCGGTCTGTCAGCTGAGGGTCGCCGTCAACAGTCGCCGCAAGGACCAGAGCGGCGAGTGGGTCGACAAGCCGAACTACTTCGATGTGACGGTCTTTGGAGCCCAGGGCGAGAACTGTGCCAACTACCTCGCCAAGGGACGACCGGTTGCGGTCGAGGGAAGGCTCGACTTCAGCGAGTGGGAGGCCAAGGATGGCTCCGGCAAGCGCAACAAGGTCGAGATCATTGCCAACTCCGTCCAGTTCCTCGGATCTCGCTCCGACGGAGCCGGCGGAAACGGCAACGGATTCGAGGCAACCTCGGATGTACCTGCAGACACCTCGGACTTCGTCCAGGCGGGAGCTGCGGCAAGCGATGAGGACATTCCCTTCTGATTGCCTGAAACCATCTCGATGTGCAAACGGCCCGCCTCCGGCGGGCCGTTTGCATTTTCAAGACTCGGAGCGAACCAAGATCCGCTCTGCGTGTACCATCTGCGGCCGCGGCCGAGATGCCGCCTTTCACAAATGGCAAGACCACAGAAACAAGACGATTCACGCCGGAGACGCGGGCCAGGGGCCGATCGCTTTCGACCCCGCAAGTACGCACGTCTGAGCGTCGACTACATCGACTACAAGGACCTGACCCTGCTGCGCCGCTTCCTCTCGGATCGTGGCAAGACCCGCTCCAGGCGAGTTACCGGACTTTCGCGCAAGCACCAGCAGCAGTTCGCCGTTGCCGTAAAGCGAGCTCGCGAGCTGGCCCTGCTGCCTTACGTCGGAGATCGTTGAGCGTGGCAGAGGCGATCCTCCTGCAGGATGTAGAGGGTCTTGGTTCGCGCGGCGATGCGATCGATGTCGCATCGGGCTACCTGCGTAACTATCTCGTTCCTCGCAAGCTTGCTCAAGGGGCAAGCGCCGGTGCGTTGGAGGAGGCCCGCAGGCAGGTGGAACAGTCAAAGGCTGCCGAAGCGGCTGCTGTGGAGAAGGCTTCGGAGACCGCCGAGTTGCTGTCCAAGACCGTATTGACGATCAACCATCGTGCCGGTGAGGACGGAAAGCTATTCGGCTCCGTAACCTCCAAAGAGATTGCCGAAGCGATCGAAGCCGCGCGGGGAATCAAGATCCAGAAGAAGAAGATCAACCTCCCAGAACCGATCAGAGAGACCGGAACATTCATGGTCGAGGTCGAGGTCGCAAGTGGCCACGTTGCCTCGATCAAGACGATCGTCGCCGAAGCACACTGACGCCGGCACTTCGTGTCTGCTGACCAGACCCCACCTCAGCCTCATAGCGTCGAAACGGTAGACGCACTCCCGCGCGACCAACTGCCGGAGAGTTCAGCCAACCGACTTGCTGTTGGAAAAGCAATTCGCGATCGGGTACCTCGGTCGTCACAAGGAGTCTGGGAAACACCGGAGGATCGTCCTGATCCGGTCTCGATCCTCGAAGAGCAGTCGAAAGACAGAGTTCCTGAGTTGGTCCCGATCAGGTACGGCCGGATGCTGGAAAGCGCATTTGCCTTCTTCCGCGGTGGCGCGGCGATCATGGCATGGGACCTCTCACGCACCCCGACCAGCGACCTGCGGGTGCAGGCTTGCGGAGATGCACACCTCGAGAACTTCGGTGCTTTTGCCGCACCCGACCGACAGATGATCTTCGATCTCAACGACTTCGACGAGACGCTGCCGGCGCCGTTCGAATGGGACTTGAAACGCCTGGTAGCCAGCGTCGCGATTGCAGCGAGGGACAAGGACTTTTCAGAAGAGGACTCTCGCGCTGCCACACGAGCTGCGGTCACCTACTACCGGGATCTAATGGGCGAGTTCGCCGGCATGAGGTTCATCGACCTCTGGTACTCGCGAATTCCGATGGAAAAGATCCTGGAATCGGTCGAAGCAACCGGCGACAAGCGGGCGATGAAGCAGGCCAAGAAGGCGGTCAAGAAGGCAACCCGAAGGACCTCGCTGGGCGCACTCCAGAAATTCGCGGTCAAAGATGGCGACTCCTGGAAGATCAAGCCTGAGCCACCGTTGATCGAGACCCTTCCGGTCGAGCAGATCCCGGGAGGTCCGGAGATTTTTGCCCAGGGGCTTCGTGATTACGGCGAAACACTTTCGCCGGAGAAGAGGATCGTGATCGAGCGCTACCAGTTCGCCGATGTAGCGAGGAAGGTCGTCGGAGTAGGCTCGGTCGGGACGGTCGCGATGATGATCTTGATGATCGGAGATCGCGATGACGACCCGCTCTTTCTCCAGTTGAAGCAGGCGACCACCTCGGTTCTCGAGCCTTACGCAGGAGCCAGCGTCTACTCCCACGCCGGGGAGCGGGTGGTACAGGGGCAGCGGATCATGCAGGCGGCGACCGACTCCTTCCTCGGTTGGGTGACAGGCGCTATGGGCATGGGGCTCGACTACTACGTGCGCCAGCTCCGTGACATGAAGGGATCGGTCGATCTGGACAAGATGGGTCCGGAAGGACTGGCGAATTACGCAGCGCTATGCGGGAGTTGTCTGGCTCACTCACATGCCCGCTCTGGCGACGCCGCAACCATGACCGGCTACATCGGGACCTGTGACGAGATGGTGGATGCGATGGCGGATTTTGCAGAGGCCTACGCTGATCAGAATGAGCAAGATTTCGAGGCCCTTGTCGCCGCCGAAAAGAGCGGCCGCATCAAGGCCGAGTTCGACATCTGAGCAAATCCACCGCCTCAGCGTTCGCGCCGAGCGCGTAATCGCCTTACTTGCGACGGATTTTCCCGCCATATGCGGCAATACGCGGTGATCTACGAGCGCGGGTGTGATTTTCTCCATCAGGGTTAGTGCTGCAAGCGGTCGACCAGAGATCGACGATCCTGACCGACAGCCGATGCACACTGACCGAATACGCAAATAGCCGAGTTTCCTGGCCGTCGACGGTCAAGAAATCAAGGAAGAGATGAGGAAGAGTTGGCTGGAGACCAGACAGTAGTTCCACCGCAGAATCTCGAGGCCGAGGAGTCGGTGCTCGGAGCGATGATGGTCTCTGAGGCCGCGATCGAACCGGTAGTACTCGATGTGCGCCTTGCCCCAGATGACTTCTACCGAGACCGGCATCGGGTGATTTACGCGGCGATCCTGTCTCTAAATGAAGACAACGTCGCGATCGACGCCCTGACCGTAGCCGAGCGACTGACCCAGCAGGGAACCCTGGAGCAGGCTGGAGGGCGCGATGTGGTGACGGGACTTGCAGCAACCGTCCCCGCGGCAGGCAATGCCGCGCACTACGCCGGAATCGTGAAAGAGAACTCGGTGCTCAGGCGACTCGACAAGGCGGCCAAGGAGATCCAACAGTCGGTGGTAGATCGTGGCGACACCACGGGTGAGCTGGTAGAGCGTGCCGAGCGCCTGCTGTTCCAGGTTGCTCACAACGAGCAGGCATCGGACTTCAAATCAGTGGAAGACGTACTCCACGAGGAGTGGGACCGCCTTCAGTACCTGCACGAAAACAGCGAGGAGTTGATCGGCACCCCGTCAGGCTTCCGCGACGTGGACCGAAAGACAGGTGGTTTCCAGGCCGGGAACCTGATCGTCATTGCAGCTCGACCCTCGATGGGTAAGAGCACCTTCGTCTGCAACATCGCCGAGAACGTCGCCTTGAAGGCCAACCTGCCGGTTGCCCTGTTCTCGCTGGAAATGTCCGAAACGGAGCTCGCGCAACGCTTCCTCGCCTCCCAGGCACGCATCTCCTCCGACAAACTCCGCAAGGGGACGGTTTCGGAATCCGACTGGCCCAAGGTGATGGGAGCCAACAACAGCCTCGCCAATGCGCCACTCTGGATCGACGACTCCTCCGACCTCAGCCTGCTCGAACTCCGCGCCAAAGCGCGACGGCTGCACGCAGAGATGAAGCGCCAAAACGACGGCAAGGGTCTCGGGCTGATCATCGTCGACTACATCCAGCTTCTGCGAGCAGACGACACACACGCCAACAGGGTCGAGCAGGTGGGCCAGTTCAGCCGTGGGTTGAAGCTTCTCTCTCGCGAGCTGGAGGTTCCGGTAATCGCTGTCTCCCAGCTCTCCCGTGCGCCTGAGCAACGGCCCGACAAGAGGCCGATCCTCTCAGACCTGCGTGAGTCCGGCTCGATCGAGCAGGACGCCGACATCGTCGGGTTCCTCTACCGAGACGAGTACTACAACGAGAATTCCGAAGAGCCAGGAATCGGCGATCTGATCCTCGCCAAGCACCGAAACGGTCCGATCGGCACGGTCAAGATGGCGTTCATGGCGCGGTACCCGAAATTCGCCGACCGGGCAGTCAAGGACGTCCCGGCCGAACAGACCGCCACCGATGGACCTGCCCTGACCGACATCGCAGGGGGAGGCTGAAGTGCGCGGTGCGGGTTCAGAGGCTCTTGCAGAAGAGCCATCTATCTGCCCTAAGGGTGCTTGCGACGGATCTGGCTGGATACTCGGACCCGAGGACATCGCTCGGCCGTGCGAATGCCGCGAGAGGCAGATCGCAAAAGCGAAGTCCCACGGAGTCTCATCGGTAATCCCGGCGAGATACCGCGGCGTCTCGTTCGACCGACCGCCTGTAACCCAGATAAGTGACGTGGTCGTGCGCCAAGTGCGCGAGTACTGCGAGGAGCTGGAGGGCAACCTCGATGCCGGCCGTGGACTCTGGTTCTTCGGTAACTCCGGCACCGGCAAGACGACCCTCGCAATGCTCGTTTCGAAACTCACCCTCGAGACCGGAAGGACAGCTGCGATCTATTCGATGCCTCAGCTTCTGTCGAGGATCCGACAGACCTTCGACTCCTTACCCGGAGAAGAGTCGTATCTCGATCTCTTCGAGCAGTTGACCTCAGTGGACCTGCTCCACCTCGATGATCTCGGGGCGGAGAATCGAACCGAGTGGGTTCTCGAGCAGCTCTACGCCCTGATCAACGAGCGTTATGAGACCGAGCGCTCACTGGTGGTAACCACCAATCTCACGGCTGAGGAGCTGGAGGATCAGATCGGTGAGCGCGTCGTCTCGCGCTTGGTCGAGATGTGCGGAGACCCACTCCCTCTCTACGGCGACGACCGCAGGCTTAAGGTCGCAGCGCCGCCGACCGATTCCGCTTCATAATCACCGTCGGTGCCGGGACTCGTAATAGTCGGAGCCCAATGGGGCGACGAAGGAAAGGGCAAAGTGACCGACCTGCTTGCCGAGCAGGCGGACATGGTGATCCGGTTCCAGGGAGGCAACAACGCCGGGCACACGATCGTCCGCGACGGAGAGACCTTCAAGTTCCACCTGATTCCCTCGGGCATTCTCTATCCCGGTAAGCCTTGCGCGATCGGAAACGGTGTAGTGCTGGACCCAGGAGTGCTGATCGGTGAGATCGAGGGGCTGAAGGCTCAAGGTGTGGATGTAAGTGGCCTGAAGATCTCCGCCAATGCCCACTTGATCATGCCCTACCACCTGTTGCTCGACACAGCCGGAGAGCTCAGGCTTGGAAAGCTCGAAATCGGAACCACCCGACGGGGAATCGGGCCAGCCTACGCAGACAAGGCCTCGAGGCTCGGAATCCGCGTACAAGACATGCTCGACCCGAAGATCCTGCGACAGAAGATCATGGCTGCGCTGGAGCCGAAGCGCCAGATCTTCCAGGAATTGGAGGTCCAGAGAAAGCGTATGCGCGACGAAGGGGTCGACACCGCAAGCCTCGACGAACTCGATGCTCGCGTGGACCTGCACGCCATGACTGAGGAGTACCTGACCTACGGGCATCAACTCGAGCCGTACATCGCCGATACCGCACGGTTGTGCTGGGAGAAACTCGACCACGAGGACACCGTGCTGTTCGAGGGTGCTCAGGGGACGATGCTCGACCTCGACCACGGCACCTACCCGTTCGTCACCTCATCCAATCCCGTGGCCGGAGCAGCCTGCGTTGGCGCCGGCGTCGGCCCAAAGGACATAAATGAGGTTTGGGGAATCGCAAAGGCGTACTCGACCAGGGTCGGTGCCGGACCGTTCCCGACCGAGCTGACCGATGACCTCGGCAAGCTCCTGCAGGAGCGCGGCGGTGAGGTCGGCACCACAACTGGGAGATCACGACGCTGCGGCTGGTTGGACCTGGTCTCGCTGCGGTACGCGGTACGCCTCAATGGAATGACCGCGCTTGTGGTCACCAAACTGGATGTCCTCGCTGGCGTAGGGCCGATCAAAGTCTGCACTCGCTACCGGCACCCGGATGGCGCGGTATTCGACGAGTTCCCTTACCACCAGAGCATCATCCACTCCGCAGAGCCTGAGTACGAAGAAGTGCCCGGATTCGATGAGGAAATCGGAGAATGCAGATCACTCGACGAGCTACCGCAAGCAGCGCGCGACTATCTCGATCTGATCGCTGACCGTACCGGCGTGCCCGTAGTCCTCATCGGGGTGGGCCCGGGCAGAGACCAGATCATCTGGAACGACCCGCCCTCTCTTTGAACGACTACCGGCCAGTTCCGACCAGCTTGACCTTGCGGTAAACGACCCCCTTGGCGGAGGTCACCGTCAGGTAGCCGCTGCGTTTCTTCTTGCTGGTGGGTCTGAAGCGGATCTTCACCTTGCAGGTTGCAGCCGATTCGATCGTCGTGGAACAGGTTCCCCCTGCCCGCTTGAAACCCTTACCCGTGACTTTGTAGGTACCCACTGTTGCCGGCAGGGAAGACGACCCCGTCAAAGTGATGGACTTGAACCGCTTCTTGCCTGACTTGACCTTGCCGAAGCCGAGCGGAGAAGGTGTTCCCGCAAGCGTGGCAGCGTAGTTTCCGATCCAGGTCCGATAGTTGACGGTGCGGTTGTAGATACCCGGCAACCCGGGCGCTGCGCAGCCCTCTCCGGTACTTACGACGCCAATCAACACCCGGCCAGCGGGAGTATCTGCCTCGAGCGGACCACCGCTGTCTCCTTGGCAGGAATCCTTTCCACCTGTCGGATAGATACCGGCGCAAACCATCGAAAACTCGAAATATTCACCGGGATAAGCACTCTCGCAGTCGGCGTTCGACGTGACCGAAACCTCTACCTCCCTGAGCTCATCCGGATAGGTGGGTGAAGGGCAGCCAACTCCGCCGGGACACCCGGCAGGTTGAGCGACAGTGCTTCCCCAGCCCGCCACATAGACGGAATCGCCGGGCGCCCAGTAGGAGGCCTGCGAGGGCTTGACGACAGCTCGAACGGGCTGGGATGAAGCATTCGCCAATTCGAGGAGCGCATTGTCATTGGTCGCTGTTGCATCGTCGTAGTTCGGATTCGGAACGACTCGGCTGACGCCGATCTGTTCTCCTCCCGATCCACTCAACCGGTGCCGGCCGGCCATCACTGCAACGTCGGCAGCAGGGGTGATACCTGCTCCGTCGACCACGCAATGGGCTGCGGTGAGAACCCAGCGCTTGGCGATCAAGGTACCGCCACAGAACTGACCAGAGAAAGGCGTTGAACCCGAACCGTAAAGCGCGACGATCGACGGCCAACTGCCTGCTGGCGCCAGGTCCCCGCCCACGATCCGAGGGGTTACCTGGGCGCCCCCGGTCGAACCAGCGGCGCTTCCTGCGCCGCCGACAAGCGCAAGCGCAAGCGCGATGGCCGGCAGGAGCAGCCTGATGCGGCCTGAAAGGCATCGCTTGGATGAACTCAAAGCTGAGTGACTTTGCTTGATTCCATACCCCTTGTAACACCGCGCAAGTCGAGAATGAGCGGTGCTTTTTCGACGACCTTCGAGTAGTCGAGCTCGGGGTGGGCGGTAACGATCACTGCCAAGTCGCACTGCGCGAGGGCCTCATCCAGCGGCAGCGAAGTCAGCGAGAACTCAGTTAGCTCGGGCACATGGGGGTCGTGGTAGGTGACCTCAGCTCCTGTTTCA
>JBEIRY010000091.1:0-3913 GCA_040375675.1 Thermoleophilales bacterium
GCCAACTCGAAGACATCACCGGTCTTGATCTTCTCCCGGTTGTGCTTGAAGCGACGGTTCCAGTTCTTCGGCATGTCCGAGACCGGATCGGTCAACACTGCGACCACCTTCTTCATCTCCTTCTCGTCGCAGACACGGCGAAGGCCGGCCCGCGCTGCGTTCTCCGAGGGGACCATCACGGTCATGTTGTTGTGGAGGATCATGATCGTGAGGTACTCGCGCCGCGAACCCATCAGGTTGCGGTTTTCCTTCTTCAGGACCTTGCCCGCACCGTGATGCGGGTAGACCACCTTGTCGCCGATCTCGAACTCGATGTGTTCGTAGACGACCTCTACCTCTACCTCGGCGTTTCCGTCGTTCACCTGATCTTCTACTAGCTCTGGAATGGTCTCCTCCTTGGGTCTCGGGGCGGGGGCCCCTGGTTGATCGCTTGTGTGCTTCCTGTCCCTGCCTAGTCCTGCAAATACCTGTCGACCGGTTCGACCTCGCGAATCCGGCGCATTCCCTCTCTTATCTCCTTGGCGCGGGTCGCACCCACGCCCTCTACGGCCTCGAGGTCCTCGTCGTTTGCGGCGAGGATCTCGTCGAGCCCTCCGAACTCCTGGACTATGCGCTGCACCACGAGCTTCGGCAACCTGGGGATCCTGCCGAGCACGCGATATCCACGCGATGCCACGGGGAACTCGAGGGTCGACGTCTTCCTGTCGTACCCCAGCAACTCGGCGAGCCGCCCGTAGTCGAGGAGTTCCTGGTGAGGCAGCTTGTTGAGCGCGCTCAAGGCATCGGCGAGGCTCTGCTCGCTGTCGGTCGTGGCGTAGTCGCGGATGAGTGCCGACTTGTCGGCTGCCACACCGACCAGGGTCTCTTCCAACTGCATCTCTATCAAGCGCCCCTCCGCGCCGAGCTCGACGATGTAGCGCTCTACCTCTACCGCCATCCGGCTGACCAGCTCCACCCGTTGCAGCACCGAGAGCACGTCATAGAGCACCACGCGACCCTCGAACTCCAACTCGGTCAGGCGGGTGCTCATCGAGTCGAGCCGCGCCCGGTACTTGTCGAGATTCCTCAGGCCTTGATTTGCCTTGGCGAGCACGGCGGGAATTTCTTGGAGGATGTACTTCATGCCCCCGAGGTAGAGCGAGACGACCTCTCGCCGCTCGGAGATGGCGACCACCAGAGCATCCGTCTGTTTGGAGACGCGCTCGGCAGTGCGGTGACGGGTGCCGGTCTCGTCGGAGAGGATCGTCGGGTCGGGCATCAGCTGAACGTTGGCGGCGACGATCTTGGTCGCGTCCTGGTTGAGGATGATCGCCCCGTCCATTTTCGCCACCTGATAGAGCAGCGCAGGGGTGTAGTCGAGGTCCATCGGGATCCCGCCGGAGAAGAGAAACGAGATCTCCTCCGGGTCCCCTATGACCAGAAGCCCACCGGTGCGACTGTGGACGATGTTGTCGATGCCTTCTCTGAGCGCCGTCCCGGGGGCGACGACATCGAGGGCGCGAAGCAGCAGAGGATCCTGACGCTCTTCCAACTCCTGATGTATCTCATCTCCTGATTTGGAAGCCGCCATTGCCAGTTCTTTTAGCGCAAATCAGCGAACCTCATCGGCCCATTCGAAAAGTGCCTGCAACGTGCGGAAATCCAGATTGGAAGCGGCAAAGTGCTACCCGCTCAGGCAGCGCGTCTGGCCGAGCGCTGATTGCCCCGCCCAGCGCTTTGGCGAGAGACCCCCGCGGCCTTCAGTGCCTCGCCGATGGTGCCGACGACTCTCATCCCCGCGGGCTTTCCCTCACCGGGCTCTGGTCCGATCACCGAGCCGAGGCCGAACTTGCGAGCCTCTGCCACCCGCCGATCGGCATGGGCGACATAGCGGAGCTCGCCGGTAAGGCCGACCTCACCGAAACACGCCAGCGGCCTGCCCTCTGATTGGAGCGCCTCGCCAGAGTTGGCTGATGCCACCGCCAGTGCCACCGCCAGGTCGGCGCCGGGCTCGTCCAGCCTGACTCCTCCGACCACGTTGACGAAGACATCGGCAGAGCCGAGCGGCAGGCGGCCGTGGCGGGTAAGCACCGCCAATACGAGCGCCAAGCGGTTGCGATCGATTCCGGTGGCGGTGCGCCGCGGCAGCTCGGCCTCAGACGGGGCAACGAGGGCCTGCACCTCGACGAGTATCGGCCTAGTGCCCTCCATCGAGCAGCAGATCACCGAGCCGGCTGCCGGCGAAGCCTCTCCCGCGAACCTCGCCGACGGGTCGAGCACCTCTACCAGGCCCGCAGAGCGCATCTCGAACACGCCGACCTCGCTGGTGGCGCCGAAGCGGTTCTTGACCGCTCTGACGGTGCGGAAAGACCGCTCCCGCTCGCCTTCGAAGTGGAGGACGCAGTCGACCAGATGTTCCAGAGACCTGGGCCCCGCAAGCGAGCCCTCCTTGGTCACGTGTCCGACCAGGATCATCGTCACATCACGCGACTTGCCCGTCTCCAGAAGGGCCTGGGTCACCTCGCGCACTGCGGCGAGACTTCCAGGGGCGGAGTCCCCTACAGAGAGCGTCTGAACCGAGTCGATCACACAGACTTGGGGGCGTTCGGCGACGATCGTCGCGATCACCGCCTCGAGCGAGTTCTCGGCGAGGATCGGGACATCGAGCGCCGCGTCGCCCAGGCGCTCGGCCCGGCGGCGCACCTGTGAGGCCGACTCCTCGCCAGATACGTAGAGGACCCCGGCGCCGCGCTCGGAGAGGTTGGCCAACGCCATCGCGGCGAGCGTGGACTTGCCTATTCCCGGAGCTCCGCCAAGCAGCACCAGCGATCCGGGCACCAGGCCTCCACCCAGCACGCGATCGAGTTCGGCTATGCCGGTCTCGGCCCGCTCGGATCTCTCGGCCTGAACCTCGCGCAGCGGCGTGGGGGTCGCGGCGACACCACCCGAAAGGCCTCCACCTACTCCAGCGGAAGGGGTTGGGGCTGGCAGGGCCTTCTCCAGCGTGTTCCAAGCGCTGCATCCCGGACACTGGCCCGACCAGGCAAGGGCGCGGTGACCGCAGGCGGTGCACTCGAACCCCGGTGTCTTCTTCTTCGCCACCTGAGGATCCTACGACCGGGCGACGACGCTCTCGCCCCCTGTTACCTCTTGGGCTTCCTGCAACCGGTGGTCTTGACCTGAGATTCGAACAGCTGAGCAGCAGAATATATGGAAGTGTCGGTGTCGGCCACATAGGTAACTATGAAGCGACACGAGGTGCGGTCGAAAGCGACCTGAGGCCGAAACGCCGCTTTATCTGTATCCGTCCAGAGCCACACTGGCGTTCCGACTGTCGCTCCGTTGGCGCCGATCTTGAAAGCGCCGATTCCAGCCTGCGAAGAGAGGGCGAGATTGTCGAAGGTGGAAACCGCGTAGAAGCCCGAGGGGCCGGCCGTGATCCTGGTGCGATAACGGTTTCCAGATTCTCCGGCGGGAAGCGTCTGGAGTACCGGTGTCCCGACGAGCGCTCCGCTGGATCCCTTGAGGCGCTGCACGTAGACCGGATTGTCAGCCTCGTCTACCTCACCCCAGATTGCCGCGTACTGATCATTGTCAGCCTCGTCTACCTCACCCCAGATTGCCGCGTACTGATCGGACTTCGCGCTGTAAGCGAGGTCGACATTCCCGATACCGCTAGCGGGTGCGGGCTCAGGGGTGAGATTCTTCGGGCTACCGACCGGCCGCCCCTTGGAGTTGAGGCTCTGGAAGTAGGGCCGCCAGTATCCGGCTACCGAAAGGTTCAGCGCTTTCGTCAGTAAACCGAAGCTGTCATGCCTCGGCGAGTACTCGAGAGCGAGCTGGTGATTGTCGTCCCAAAGGCTGAAATCCGAGACGTTCGAAAGCAGACGAAAGCTGCCCCCGGGGGCGAGTGTCCCATTTGCCTTTACGAACC
>JBEIRY010000015.1:0-30036 GCA_040375675.1 Thermoleophilales bacterium
GATCTGACGCACGATGAGCTGTGAGTCGCCTACGAACTCGACCTCATCGGCTTCGAGATCGATTGCGAGCGAGATGGCAAGGAGCAACGCCTGATACTCGGCCACATTGTTGGTCACCTCACCCACTAGAGCCACGCGATCGGTCAGCTCTTCACCATCGGGGTCGTAGGCGACCGCGGCGGCGGCGGCCGGACCTGGATTACCGCGGGAACCTCCGTCGAAGTGGACCGTGATCTTCATGCGCGGGGATGACTCTTTGCGTATTGATCCCGCAGCCAGGAAGGCTCGACCTTGGTGTAGACCTGCGTGGTCGAAACGCTCGAGTGCCCAAGCAGCTCCTGGATTGCCCGCAGGTCGGCACCTCCCTGCAAGAGATGGGTGGCAAAAGAGTGGCGAAGCGCATGTGGAGATACTCCGCCAGCAATCGCTGCGTTGTTGACCCAGACCTTGAGGCGCCGGCGAACATCGGATGAGTGCAGGCGCCGCCCTGACTTGGATACGAACAGGGCTTCTTCGGCTGGATCGGAAACCAGCCCTCCTCTGGCCCGGTCGAGATAGCGCCGAAGGGCATCGCGTGCCTGCTCACCGAGCGGAACCAAACGAGTCTTACCGCCCTTGCCCTCGACCCTGATCCTCTCTGATTCGAAATCGATCGAGGTCGTGTCGAGCCCAACCAGTTCTTCGGCCCGCAAGCCGCAGGAGTATGCAACCTCGAACAGCGCACGATCCCGAACCTCCAGCGGGGTGTGAGCAGGGATGCGATCGAGCAACTCGGCGGCCTCTGTCTGATCGAGCACTCTCGGCAGGTGCTGATCGCGCTTTGGTGCTGGGACGAGTTCGGCCGGATTCGCCCCGACCTTGCCGAGGCGAACCAGGGTCGAATAGAAGGCGCCGATCGCAGCCAGTTTGCGCGCAACTGTCGCCTTGCTCATTCCAGTCTCTCCAAGGTGTGCGGCATAGAGCCGGAGCTCCTTGTGGGTCATCGAGATCGGGCCGATGTCGCGCTCGTCGGCCCAGATTGCGAGCTGCTCAAGGTCAGTGCCATAGGCCTCGCGGGTGCGCTCGGCGGCGTCTCGCGAGCCGAGTTCGCGGTCGAAGATCGTCAGCGCCTCTGTCCATGGCTTCGAGAGATCTTTCGCTGCTGCATCCATTCGGTAACTATTCGCCGCCTTCATGCCTCTTCCCTGCGCTCAGGCTGGAGCCTCGACTAGATGATGTAGACAGGCGTGCCTGTGGAAACGCGATCGTAGAGATCGATCACATCGGGAATCGCCATTCGAACACATCCGTGAGAGGCTGCCGAACCCAGCGATCCCGTCTCGGTGGTGCCGTGTATGCCCGCTCCGTTGTAGATGCCCATCCAACGCGCCTGGATCGGGTTCCCCGGTCCGGGAGGAACGGTGGTACCGGCCAGATCCCCCGCCCATGAGGAGTTGGGGACATGCCAAGACGGGTTTACCTGCTTGTCCTGGATGTAATAGAGACCGGCCGGCGTCTCGAGACCCACTTGGCCGACCGCCACTGTGTAGGTCTTCGAGAGCTTCAGGTTCTTGAAGAGGCGAAGTGTGTAGGTCGAGCGATCGATCGTGATGTAGGTCGGGTACGCATCGGCCAGGCCTTTGCGGCTTACCTCCGGTTTGGTTCGCTTGACCACCGGTCGCACGACTGCAACCGAGCCGGGCTCGACGATTGCCTGGTCGATCCGCTCCTTTGTGAACCGCTTGCGGACCTCTATGCCGTCTGTTCCCGGGACCGGCTTCAGCTCATCGCCGTTCGGCAGCAGGGCTGCGTTCTCAGGCTGCCGGTCGACCGTGTCGGCCAATGAGCGAACGAAGTTCGTAACCGCCTCGGCCGAGTAGGTGATGTCGGTCGGCACCGACTCGGCAACTTCACCTCCTCGGACGTAGCGAAGGATCCGAGCGGCGATCCCGCCCTCTCGACTCTTCTGCGCTGCGGCCTCGAGCATCGCGTTGACATCGGCGCTGCGCTTCAGTCGCTTGGCGGAAATCTCGTAGTTGGTCCCCTCGAACTCGACCTTCAGCGGCTGAGAGAGACTGGAGACGATTTCGTCGTCGACCTTCTGCCTTGCCTGCTCGCGACTAAGGCCCCCAACCGCCACCCCACCGATGGTCATGCCCGGCGCAAGGCGGTCCTTCTGTGAGTGGTCGTAGGCAAACGCAGCGCCAGCGGCGAGTAGCAAGACGCCTGCGAGCGCCCCGACGACCACCACCGCTACGCGGTGTCTGCCGAACCAGTTCCTCACCCTGTCCATTTGGTCTCCATTCCCTTCTCAAAGACTACGAGACCGACGCGCGCGTCCCTCCAAATCCGTATTCACGCCTGCAGGCGTTCGTGCGTATCGGGGTGCCTGCACCGCCCCTAGGATGCGTGCATGGAATCTCCGAACGAAGGTCATCTGTGAAGTCGAAGGACCAGATCCGCAGTTTGGTCTGGAAAGAGATGGAAGACCAGGGCGTGGCCCGATTCCCAGGTGCCGAAGGACGAATCCCGAACTTCGTCGGCTCCAAGCAGGCGGCCGAGCTGCTCGCCGCGCATCGGCTGTGGAAGAAGGCGAGGGTGATCAGGGTCAACCCGGACTCACCCCAGGCTCATGCCCGGAGCCTTGCGTTCGAAGACGGCAAGGTGGTGGTGATCTCGGTGCCAAGACTGCGAGACCCGCACCCGTTCAGGCTGATCGACGCCAAGAAGCTCAGCCCCAAACAGCGCCGCGAGGCCTCGACGATCAAGGGAGCATTGAAGATCGGCAAGGTGGTCGCCGAGGAAGAACTGCCAGAGATCGACTTCATCCTCTGCGGCTCGGTTGCCGTGAATCTCGATGGCGCAAGGGTCGGAAAGGGCGGCGGATATCTGGACCTCGAGTACGGCTTGCTTACCGAGGCCGGAAAGATCGATGAGCGAACCGTGGTTGCCACCAGCGTCCACCCCGTACAGGTTCGGCGACAGGAGCTGCCGATGGTCGCTCACGACTTACCGGTGGATCTGATCTCCACGCCGCAGGCCGTGGTGGATGTATCGAGCAACTACCCGCGTCCGCGAGGAATCCTCTGGAATCACCTGCAACCTCCCCAGATCCGCGAGATACCCATCCTCGAGCGGATGGGCTACGCCTGAGGTATCAGCTCTCGTACGGGGTGGTCACGGCGCCTTCGGCGGCACTGGAAACCGCCGAGGCGTACTTGGCCATTACGCCAGAGGTGTAATTGGGCGCAGGCGGCTGATAGGCCTCGAGCCGCTTGGCTATCTCGTCGTCGGGGACGTTGAGGCTGAGGGTGCGATTGGGGATGTCGAAGGAGATCTCGTCTCCCTCCTGGACGATCGCAATCGGGCCGCCCCTCACCGCCTCCGGCGCAACATGGCCTGCCATCAGCCCGTGTGTGGCCCCGGAAAAGCGACCGTCGGTCAAGAGCGCGACATCCTCGCCGAGGCCCTCTCCTACCAGCGCAGCGGTGACCTGGAGCATCTCGCGCATTCCGGGACCGCCCGAAGGCCCCTCGTTGCGGATCACGACTATGTCCCCGGCCTTGATGGCGCTCTCCTTGACTGCGGCGAACGCGTCCTCCTCTGATTCGAAAACCCTGGCGGGCCCTGTTTGGCCGGAACGCTCATGGCCTGCGAGCTTGACCACGCAGCCATCGGGCGCGAGGTTGCCGCGAAGGATCGCCAGGCCGCCGTTTGGCTTGAGCGGATCCGAGACGGGCAGGACGACTTCCTGCCCCGGACTCTCGGTGGCGGCGTCGGCGTACTCGCCGATCGTCTTGCCCGTGACCGTGATCGAGTCACGGTGCAGCAGACCGGCTTCGTCGAGGCGATGTGCCAGCAGTTCTATCCCACCCGCCTCGTAGAGATCCTTTGCAACGTACTTGCCGCCGGGCTTGAGGTCGCCGAGAAGAGGTGTGCGCTCGGAAATCTGATCGAAGTCTTCGATACTCAGATCGATTCCGGTCTCCTTGGCAAGGGCGAGCAGGTGCAGCACGCCGTTGGTGGAGCCTCCGGACATCGCGATCGTGGCGATCGCGTTCTCGAGCGAGTCGCGGGTGATGATCTGGCTCGGGCGGATGTCTTTTTCCAGAACCTCCATGACCAAACGTCCGGCCTCGCGGGCAACTTGGCCCTTGGCGCCATCCACCGCTGGGACCATCCCCGAACCCATCGGGGTGATGCCCATGACCTCGAAAGCGCAAGCCATCGTGTTGGCGGTGAACTGACCGCCGCACGCTCCAGGACCGGGGCTTGCGCAGCCCTCCAGCTCGGTCAGGTCCTCGATGCTCATATTCCCTGCAGAGTGAGCGCCGATCGCCTCGAAGACATCCTGAATCGTTACCTCCTGACCACGCCACTTGCCCGGAAGGATCGACCCTCCGTAGAGCATCAGCGAAGGGATATCCAGACGTGCCAGTGCCATCACACAACCGGGGATCGTCTTGTCGCAGCCAGACAGGGCTATCACCGCGTCGAACTGGTAGCCGCGCACCGTCAGTTCGATCGAATCGGCGATCACCTCGCGGCTGATCAACGAGGTCTTCATTCCCTCGGTACCCATGGTGATGCCATCGGAGATCGCGATCGAGTTGAACTCCATCGGTGTGCCGCCAGCCTCACGAACGCCTTCCTTGACGTGCTCGGCCAGTCCGCGGAGGTGGTAGTTGCAGGGCATCGCCTCGATCCAGGTATTTGCGATACCCACGGTCGGGCGGCGGAGCTCGTCGTCGTCGAAGCCGATGCCCTTCATGTAGGCACGCGCAAAGGCCCTCTCGGGGCCGTCGAAGACGACACTGCTGCGCTCTCGGCGATTACTCATCGAAAGCGAGTATGGCGAGGTCTGAGCGGCTGCGCCTGCCGCCGAACGAGCCCAGTCGCGGGCCGCGGCGAGGTCGCTTGCCGAAACAGGGCCGGCGCCAGAGCCAAGCGTTGATGCTCCCCACCCAACGGCCTCGGTAGCGACTGTGCGCGCAAGGCGCACGGACTGCTCGACATCCATACCCAAGGCAAGGCCCGATGCCAGCGCCGATGCGTGCGTGCAGCCAGAGCCGTGCGCTGCGCCATCGGGATGGCGCGGACCACTCACCCGCACGACCCTGGACCCGTCGTAGAGGAGGTCATCGCCGCTATCGGTGTGGCCGCCGGTCACCACTACCGCCCCCGGGCCGAGGTCGAACAGAGCCTTCGCCATCTCTTCCTGATCGTCTTCAGATGGCTCGCCCTCGCGACCGAGCAAACGCGCTGCCTCAGGCAGATTGGGAGTGATCACGGCCGCCAAGGGGACGATCTGGCCGATCAGGACCTCGAGCGCCTCTGGCTCGAGCAGACGCGACCCACTCTCGGAGATCATCACCGGATCCACGACTACGGGTGTGCCATCCAAACCTATGAGTGATTCCACTACCGCGCGGGCGGTCTCTGCGCTACCGAGCATGCCCAGCTTGACCGCATCCACGCCTATATCCGAGACCACCGCATCGACCTGCGCGGCGATCATCTCCGGGGGCACCTGCATCACCTGAGAAACTCCAACCGTATTCTGTGCCGTGAGCGCAACGATCGCCGAGGTTCCGTGCACACCACAGCGGGCAAAGGCCTTCAAGTCGGCTTGAATGCCCGCGCCGCCGCCGGAATCAGAGCCGGCGATAGTCAGGGCAACCGGAGTGCGATCGTGGCTCATTGGCGACAGGCTAGTGCGCTGCAGGCGGTGACGCGAGAGCGGTCCGGACGAACCTGCCTCCTCCTTCGCGCCGGATGTACCCGGAGACCTCGAGCTTTGCCAGAGCTATCGCCGTGCTCACCGAATCGACAGGGCTGTCGAGCGAGATCTGATCCGCAGTCCCAGGGTGGTCTTCGACCGCCTCCAGGATTCTCAGCATCTCTGCTGGCAGTTCTGGCCCGTAATTCTTGCTTCGCCCTTCTCCAGCCCCAGGTCCGAGCAAGACGTCCAGAACATCATCTGCGTGCCGCACGACATGCGCGCCGTCGCGAAGCAACGCGTTCACCCCCTCACCGTTGGAGGAGAACACTGGACCCGGAACGGCTCCAACCTCTCTCCCGAGGTCGGCCGCCATCGAAGTGGTGATCAGCGAACCAGATGAGCGTCGAGCTTCGACCACCACCGTCATCTTGCCGAGCGCAGCCATGAGCCGATTGCGGGCCGGGAAAGTCCAGTTTCGCGGTTCGCTTCCCGGAGGAAACTCGGAGATAACGAGACCCCGCTCGATTATCCGCTCGTAAAGGGGCTTGAGGCGACGTGGATAACAAACATCGGCTCCACTACCCAGGACGGCGATCGTCGGTGTGGATCCGTCGAGCGCACCTCGGTGAGCTGCCGAATCTATTCCCAGCGCCATGCCACTGACCACGACTGCTCCGGTGCTAGAGAGATCCCGACCAAGCATTTCTGCCATCTCGAGACCCGTCCGCGAAGCCCTGCGCGCTCCGATTACCGTGACCGACAAGCCGGTTTCCAGTAGACCAGCAAGGCGGCTGCGCTCCCCCAATCCGAACAGAACCGCAGGTGGGTCGGAAAGGTTCGAGAAGTCAACTGGAAAGTCCGCGCAGTGGCGGCAGGATGACCAACACGACGTTTGGCCTACCTGATCGACCGAAGGCGGGGCCGCACCATCTACGGTTCGCACCTTCGCCAGGCACCGAGCACAGGCGTCTGGGTTCTCGCTCAACTCGCCTCAGCCCGCCGAAGAGTCAGCGCTCGCGCTACCGACTCCTCATCCACCCGCTCCTCACCACGCAGATCAGCAATGGTCAATGCAACCTTCAGCACCCGATCCCAGCCCCTACCGCTGAGCCGCAGCCGGCGGTGCCCCTCGGCCAACATGCCTCCGGCCTGATCGGTGAGATCGGCATACTCGCGGAGCTGTTCAGGGGCGAGGTGCGAGTTGGGTATGGATCCCTGCCGATCCCGCTGCCTGGAAACAGCAGCCTCCACCCTCTCTCTGACTTCGGCTGAGCTCTCTCCTTGCTCGGATCGCAGGCTTTCGGGGGAGGGAACATCGACCCTTACCGAGACATCTATCCGATCAGCCAGAGCCCCGCTCAACTTGGCGCGGTACTTGGTCACAGCAACGGGGTGACAGCGGCATTCCCCGGAGTCCTCTCCTCGACCACAGGGACAAGGATTAGAAGCAGCGATCAGGAGGAATCGGCAGGGAAACTCAAGCGTGCGGTTGGACCTGGTGACGCTGACATACCCGTCTTCGAGTGGCTTGCGAAGGGCTTCCAACGTGTCGCGCCTGAACTCACCCAGCTCATCGAGAAAGAGCACCCCGCCGTGCGCCCGCGTGATCTCTCCGGGACGCGGGGCCGAGCCGCCTCCGAGGAGGGCTGACGGAGAGACGCTGTGGTGAGGGGCTCTGAACGGACGGCGCGGAGGAAACTCGAAACGATCGCCACATGCCCCCGAGATTCGGGCTACTTCGAGCGCTTCTTCCACACCAAGTGGCGGCAGTATCGAGGGCAGGCGGCGCGCAGCGAGCGTTTTGCCTGCGCCAGGAGGGCCGGTCAAGAGAAGGCTGTGGCTACCAGCGGCAACGACCTCTAGCGCCTGCCTCAGGAATGGCTGACCTTTCAGATCTGCGAGATCTGGCTCGACCGGCTCGTGCATACCCCCGCCAGCCACATCCGGTGGACTGAACAGATCCGGTGACCAGTCACCAGAGGCAAGTGGAGCAAGTCGCTTGACCGAATCGAGTGGGATGACCTCCAGTCCTTCTACGAGTGAGGCAACCGGCGCGTCTTCGCGTGCCACGACCAAACCGCGCAAACCCCACTCTCTTGTCCTGATTGCCATCGCGAGCACCCCGGGAACGGGGCGGATAGTTCCATCCAGCGCAAGCTCACCGGCGAACGCCACACGCTCCAGCAGGCCCGGTGCGATCTGGCCGCTTGCCGCAAGAAGACCCGCCGCAATTGCGAGGTCGAATCCCGGCCCTGCCTTCTTGAGATCTCCCGGCGCAAGGTTCGCGGTAATTCGCCTCAGTGGGAATTCGTAGCCGCAGTTACTGAGCGCCGATCTGACGCGCTCTCTCGACTCTCTGACCGATGTATCCGGGAGACCCACCACGGTAAATGCCGGAAGACCGCGATTGAGATCCACCTCCACATGGACCGGCTCAGCATCTATCCCCACCAGGGCAAGTGTCCGCGAGACGGCGAGCATTGCCGCGCCACGCTAAATCGACTCAGCCGACCAAACGTGCGGAAAACGATTCGAATTGGTGAACGATTCGGAACCTTGAGCGTCCACGTGTTGAATCGCGGAATGGAAGTATCGCTACATGACCGAGGAGAGGATCGAACTGGGCCGACGCGGAGAAGATCTGGTCGCGTCCCTGATTGAAAGCAAGGGGTGGCACGTGCTGGCGCGGAATGTGAGGCTTTCTGGCGGAGAGCTCGACCTGATCGCCCGTGTTGGCGACACCTTGGTCTTCATCGAGGTAAAGACCCTTCGCACAGGCAGAAACCAGGCCAACAGTTCACCTGAGCGCGCGGTCCTTGCGGTTGACCAGAAGAAGCAGTCACGGATACGCAGGCTCGCCGCTGAGTGGCTTACGGCGGGCCAGATGCCGCACGGGATCGCAGAATTCAGGTTCGATGTCTTTGGCGTCGAGTTCGACCGCCAGCACGCGGACCTACAGCCGCGGATCGAACACATCGAAAGCGCCTTCTGAAAGCCGGACTCAGGCAGCCGAATCCAACTCGAGCTGGCTGTAGGCCACCGAGGCGAAGGAGCGACGGTGGAGCGGCGAGATCCCGATCTCCGCGATCGCGTCACGATGTGCCTGACTCGAGTACCCGGCGTGGCCGGCAAAACCCCAGCCCGGGTGAATGCGGTCTGCATGCTGCATGAATCGATCTCGGGTCACCTTCGCTACGACCGAGGCTGCCGCAATGGCAGCGCTTCGCGAGTCACCCTTGATCACCGCCTCATGCTCCAACTCACAGGCGGGTAGCGAGAATCCATCCACGAGAAGTGTTGCTTCTGGGCGGTCGAGAGAGCGAATGCAGTCAGCCAGCGCAGCAAGATTGGCCTTGTGCACTCCCCCGTCATCTATCTCGGCGACGGATCTGACCGAGACAGCAGTTGCCGTGGCTGCGCGGAGCACCGCCGGGTAGAGGCGCTCACGCTCTGCGGCTGAGCGCTTCTTCGAATCATCGAGTCGGGCAAGGGCGAGGCGGTCTGAGCGCGAGATGTTGTGCGGGTCGAGCAGAACACCTGCCGCCACCAACGGGCCAGCCAGGCAGCCGCGGCCAGCTTCGTCGGTACCGCAGACATAACGGGTGCCGAACGCCCGATCGAATTTGAACAGAGGACCAGCCGAAGGGGCTGGTGACTTCCTAGAAGAACCCGATGCGGTCCGGCGGCCAGTAGGTCGCGAATGCCTGGCCGATGATCCAGCTCTTGGGGATTGGTCCCCAGAATCTGCTGTCGTCGCTCGCTCCACGATTGTCGCCCATCATGAAGTAATGCCCCGGCGGAATCTTGATCGGTACCGGCAGATTGCACTCACCACCGGGCTGGCAGGGTGTGATGAAGCTCGTGTCGCCTCGTACCCCGTTGACGATCGGAACTCCTCCAACGACCTTGATCGTGTCCCCCGGGCCGGCAACGACCCGCTTGATGAAGTTGACCTCTGCCTCCTGGGGAGTTGCCTTGGGGCACGGCTGACCGATCTTGCGAACCACACCACACTGGGTGCCCCGTTCGGCGCCGACGGGAGGGTGGAAGACGACGATGTCGTTGATATTCGGATCGGTGAACTTGTAGAGGAACCGGTTGACCAGAACCCTCTGACCTACGTCCAACGTCGGCTCCATGGATTCAGATGGAATCTGGTACGGCTTGACCACGAAGGCCTGGATACCAACAGCAAGCCCGAGCGCCAGTACGACTATCACCACCAACTCGACGATTGCGCCGCCGGTGGTAGTTGGCTTGGGGAGCTTCAGTCTTTGTCCCCGGAGTCGGCTTCGTCGCCGGACTCTGAGGCCTCTTCATCCGCCGCGGGAGCCTCTTCAGCGGGTTTCTCTTCAGCAGGCGCCTCTTCAGCAGGCTCGGCTTCGGCCTCAGGCTGATCGCCCTCCGCCGAATCTTCCGCAGGCGCTTCCTTCTCAGTTGCCTCATCGGCAGCTTCGTCGCCGGTTTCGGCTGCGCTCTCATCCTCGGTCTCCTCGGGTGCGGCGGGTTCTTCGGCCTCACCTACGACCTCGGTGATGGTTGCTCCCTCGGAATCTGTCGCTTCTCCTTCGCCGACCAGGAGATCCTCGGCTACACCGCGCTTTTCGGTGACACGGGCACTCTTGCCGAGTTTCTCGCGCAGGTAGTAGAGCTTTGCCCTGCGCACATCGCCACGTGAGGAAACCTCGAGCTTTTCGATCTTCGGCGAGTGGAGCGGGAAGGTCCTCTCCACCCCAACCCCGAAGGAGGTCTTGCGGACGGTGAAGGTCTCACGCACGCCGCTTCCTTGCCGCTTGATCACGACTCCTTCGAAGACCTGTGTACGGCGACGACTGCCCTCGACGACCTCGAAGTGGACGCGCACGCTGTCGCCTGCAGCAAACTTGGGCCGCTCCTGGAGCTGTTCCTGCTCGAGCTTGTCTATTACGGTGCTCATGGTTTCGGGTGGGTGATGAAAGCGCGCAGAAGAATCTTCCGCGGTCGCGAATGGTAGCGCCTAGGCGGGGTCCCGCCCGGCACGCTCCCTGCTTTCGGCAAGACGCCAGTCACGGACCGCCCCGTGGTCGCCTGAGAGGAGAATCTCTGGAACCTCCCACCCCCGGTAGTCGGCCGGGCGGGTGTAATGCGGATACTCGGGCGCTCCTCCGAGGGCCTCACTGAAAGACTCTTCGACCGGGCTGCTCTCATCGCCCAGCGCCCCAGGCAACTTCCGCAAGATCGCATCGGCGACGACCATCGCCGCCAACTCGCCGCCGGACAGGACGAACTTCCCGATCGATACCACCCCGTCCGCCAGGTTTTCGAGAACCCTCTCGTCAAAACCTTCGTAGCGTCCACAAAGAAGTGCCAGATGATCGACCGAGGAGAGCTCCACAGCTATCTGCTCGTTGAAGACTCTGCCCCCCGGAGAGAGCGCGAGGATTCGAACCCCCGAGCGGTCTGAGCCATAGGCAGCCTCCAGCGCCGCATCGACCACATCCACCCTCATCACCATGCCGGCCCCTCCCCCATAGGGAGCGTCGTCGACCTGACCGGCAGAAAGCGGTGTGGTTTCGCGGTAGTCGAAGAGATTGATCTCGCTGCCCTCGCCGAGCAGGTTGGTCACATGGCGCTGCCCGAGAAACCAGCCGAAGTGATCGGGGAAGAGGGTGAAGACGTCGAGTCTCACTCGGACCTCCGAGCAATCCCTGCTCAGTCGAGGATGTCTACGAGGATCCGCTGATCGCTCTGGGTGGCCGAAGCACGAACCACCGAACGCAGGGCATTCGCCACGCGGCCGCCCCTGCCGATCACACGTCCGAGATCTTCCTCGGCGACTTCGAGCTCAAGAACGAGTTCACCGTCGCCCTCGGGAACCTCGGTCACCTCTACCTGATCTGGCTCGTCGACCAACGAACGTGCGAGCAGTTCGAGCAGAGCGGCTGGGGTTACTTCCGACAAGAGATACCTAGCTGCCGGAGGCTTCGATGCCCTGGATGCGGAGCAGCCCAGCCACGGTCGGCGTGGGCTGAGCACCACGCTCGAGCCAGTGCTTGGCGCGCTCCTCGTCGATTGCGACGAGAGAGGGGTTCAGCTGCGGGTTGTACTGGCCGATGGTCTCGATCGTTCGCCCGTCACGGGGGGATCGCTGATCAGCGACCACGACCCTCCAGATCGGGTTCTTCTTCGAGCCAACTCGCCTCAGGCGGATTCTTACTGACATCGGTGCGCAGGTTAGCGGTCTGGAGCGCTGATGAGCGCAACCACCGGCTCAACCCATCAAACCTCCAGGCATGGAGCCGCCGGGAAGAGTCATTTTCCCGCTTGCCATCTGCTTCATCATCTTGCGCATCTGAGCGAACTGCTTGAGCAGCCGGTTTACCGCCTGCACCGAGGTGCCCGATCCTGCCGCTATGCGCTTGCGCCTAGAGCCGTCGATCCGCTCGGGGTTGGCCCTCTCCCAGGGCGTCATCGAGAGCACGATTGCTTCGACTCGGTCGAGTTCGCGCTCGTCCACATCCCCCATCTCGGCGGTGGCCTTGCCCATCCCAGGGATCATCTTCATCAGGTTTCCGATTGGACCCATGCTGCGAACCTGCTTCATCTGCTCCAGAAAGTCGTCCAGGGTGAACTGCTCGCTGCGCATCTTCTCCTCGAGCTCTCTGGAACGATCCGCATCGAACTTCTCTTCGGTTTTCTCGATCAGCGACATCACGTCGCCCATACCGAGGATCCGTCCGGCCATTCGGTCGGGATGGAACTTCTCGATCGCGTCCAGCTTTTCGCCGGTGCTGACAAAGAGGATCGGCTTACCGGTGACCGCCTTGACCGAAAGGGCCGCACCGCCTCGGGCGTCGCCATCGAGTTTGGTCAACAAGATCCCGTCGAACTCCGCGGTCTCGGCAAATGCCTCGGCAACCCCAACAGCCTCTTGGCCTGTCATCGAGTCGAGCACGAGGACGACATCATGCGGCGAGACCGCCTTTCTGACTGCCGCCAACTCGTCCATCAAGTCCTGATCCACCACGGTGCGACCTGCCGTATCGACGATCAGTACATCGCACTCCTCGTCTCTGGCGCGCTCTACCGACCAGGTAGCCACCGCGACTGGATCGTCTTCTCCCTCGAGCGAATAGACGGTCGCGCCAGCCTGCTCCCCGACCTTCTTCAGCTGTTCGACGGCAGCCGGACGTTGAAGGTCGCAGGCAGCAATACCGACTCGCTTGTTCTGCTTGGCGAGGAGTGTCGCAAGCTTGCCGCAGGCAGTGGTCTTGCCTGACCCCTGCAGACCGGCGATCAGGATGACGGTCGTCCCCGATGGGGCAAAGACGAGATCTCGCCCCGCACCGCCGCCCATCAACTCGCAGAGCTCGTCGTTTACCGCCTTGACTACTTGCTGACCAGGCTTGAGGGATTCCGAGATCTCGGCTCCATCGAGGCGCTCTTTCAGCGACGCCGTGAACGACTTGACGACTTTGAAGTTGACGTCAGCCTCGAGTAGCGCCAGACGAACCTCGCGCAACGCGGCAGCCACATCTTCATCGCTCAGGGTGCCGCGGTCCCGGACCCCGGACATGACCCCTTGCAACCTCTCGGAAAGCTGGTCGAACATGTCTTAAGAGGTTAAAGGCAGCCAGTCAACGACTCGAGGCGCTACTCGCCTACGAGCGCGCGGCTGAACTCGAGCGCGTCGAACGGGCGAAGGTCTTCGAGTGACTCGCCGATGCCGACCAACTTCACCGGGATGCCAAGCTCCGATGCAACGGCCAAGGCAACACCACCTTTGCTGCTGCCGTCGAGCTTGGTCAAGACGACACCGGTTACCTCCACCGCCTCGGCAAACTCCTTTGCCTGACGAACCCCGTTCTGGCCCGTTGTTGCGTCGATCACTACGAGGGTCTCTTGAGGGGCACCTTGCGCTCTTTCCGAGATCACGCGTCGCACCTTGACCAACTCCGCCATCAGATCGCTGTGTGTGTGCAGGCGGCCGGCTGTGTCGCAGATCATCACATCGGCATTGCGCGCCTCTGCGGCCGCGATACCGTCGAAGGCGACCGCACCCGGATCGCCACCATCGGCTCCTTTGACGATCTCGCAACCCGCACGCTCGGCCCACTCGCTCAGCTGCTCGACAGCAGCAGCACGGTAGGTGTCTGCGGCTGCAAGGACTACCTTCAGCCCTGCCTCTTTAGACAACACATGGGCCAACTTGCCAATCGAGGTCGTTTTGCCGGTTCCGTTGACCCCGACCACCATCACTACCGATGGGCGCGCGGTGAGATCCATTCGAGGAGACACACCTTTCGGCTGCGCGACCTCTGCGAGAACCTCGATCAGCCTCTCCCTGAGACCCTCGGCGTCGACTATCGAGCCGGCCTCTGTCTCGTGCTCGAGCTGTTCGATCACCTTGACCGTGGTCGGAACTCCCACATCCGCGAGGACCAGCAACTCCTCCAGTGATTCCCATGTTGCGGAGTCGATCTTTCCGCCGAAACTCGCTCCCAACTCGGCCGAAAGGGCCTGCCGGGTGCGGCCGAGGCCCTCCCGCATACGGGAGAAGATGCCCTGACGCTCCTCAGCCGTTTCTGCTGCCGGAGCAGGGCCAGTGCCGAGATCGATCGCGCGCGCCCACTCGGAATCGAAATGGTTCACGCGGTGCAGGCTAGAGGCGCAGGTGGGCTCAAGCCGCCTGAGCGCCGTCGGGCGGACCACTCCAGGCATCTGACGGTGCTACTGCCTCGTCGTGCTCGGGCTCTGCGTCACCTGCGTCACCCTCGGAGGGCCGGTACGAGACCACCTTCGTCACACCATCTGCGGCCATGCTGACTCCGTACAAAGCGTCCGCAGCATCCATGGTGCGCTTCTGGTGGGTCACGATCAGAAACTGCGAGCGA
Source organism: Thermoleophilales bacterium (assembly GCA_040375675.1). GTDB lineage: Bacteria > Actinomycetota > Thermoleophilia > Solirubrobacterales > 70-9 > CAIUSP01. The sequence goes on from JBEIRY010000015.1 coordinate 14,575, forward strand.
TCAGCGAACCGCTTGACCACGCGGAGGAAGCGATCGAGGTTGAGGTCGTCGAGCGCGGCCTCGACCTCGTCGAGCACATAGAAGGGGCAGGGGCGGGCGATCATCACGGCAAAGACGAACGCCAGCGCGACCATCGACTTCTCACCGCCGGAAAGGAGCGAAAGCCTGCGCATCGACTTGCCGGCGGGCGTCACCTCGATCTCGACCCCCCCGTCATCTACCTGACCGGGTTCCTCCTCTGAAGCCTCCTCAGTCGCCTCTGCTGCCTCTGCACCCTCCTCTGAGGTGGGATCGGCAGGGACTTGCTTGGCCTCCTTCTCCGGCTCGATGCGGCGCAGACGCCCCTTTCCGCCGGGGAACAGCTCGGAGATCATCTCCTCGAAATTACGTGAGGTCGCTTCGAATGTCTTCTCGAAGAGTTCGGAGATCTCACGATCGGTCCGCTTGATCAGCGAGCGCAACTCGCCGAGTGCCTTCTCCATGTCTTCGCGCTGCTCCTGCAACTCGGCGACACGATCCCGGGCCTCCTCGTACTCGCGCTTGGCCAGCGGATTGACCGGGCCGAGGCTTTCCCTCCTGCGCGAGAGACGTGTCAATTTGGCTTCCAGCTCGGTTCGCTCCTCGGTCGAGAGAGGAGTCTCGGTGGGCTCCAACTGCTCTCCGAGGCGTGCGGCGACCTCAGACATCTCGGAGGCAGTGCGGCTCAGTTGATCGCGAAGTTGAGTTGCTTCGACTTCGGCCTTCGTGGCCTGCTCGGACGCACCGCGCATCTCACCGCCAAGCTCGTACTCGATCTTGGAGCACTCACGAAGCTCGGAGGCGACATCACCACTCTCGTCCTCCACCGGCTTTGCGAGCGTCTCAGCGTGCTGCTCGAGCCTTCTGGCGAGCCCTTCGAGGGCGCCGCGCAGGCGGACCAGGCCGGGAAGCGTTTCTTCCTCTAGCGCGACCCGCCTTTGCAGTCGCTTACGCTCAGCCTCGCGGCTTGCGTTGGCGGCGGCATCACGCTCGGCATGTCGCTGCTCGGCGGCGAGTTCCGCCTCGATCTGAGCCTTCTCGATTGCAAGCCGCTCGTCTCCCCTCCCCGCACGCTGAGCGGCCAGCCACTCCTCGCGATCGGCGGCTTCGGCCGCCTCATCGTGGCGGCGGGTTGCTTCGCGCATGGCGGCCTCTGCTGCTTCGCGCGTCTGATCGGCTTCGACAACTGACTTCTCAGCCTTCTCGAGATCACCGCTGGCACGCTCGGCGGTCTTCTCGCGCTCGGCTACGCGGCCGAGCAACTCCTCTCTGGCGGACTTGGCTGCCAGAGCCGGATCGGTCCCCTCTCGGGGAACACGACTCAGCTCCCGCAGAGAGCCATCCCACCTCTCGCCGTCAGAGGTGACGGCTACCCCGGCAAAGGTCTCGGGTACGTCCTCGAGATCAGGGACCAGCCAGACATTTGCAAGCAGGCGCTGCAGCGGCCCGCGTGCGCTCTCAGTTACTTCGATCAGATCGAGCATCGGTCGAGCGCCTTGGCAGGGAGGCTCGCCGCTCGAGGGCGACTGCTCATCGCCGCTGCGAACCAATGCGCGGCCAGCTCCTTCGAGCTCGGCGAGACGCCGAGAACCCTCGCTGCGATCGGCAACCAGGGCCGCGCGGAGACGCTCACCGAGCGCGGCCGATACAGCGAGCTCGAGCCCCGAAGCCGCCTCGATCGAACCCGCAAGCGCCTCTCCGGCGACCTCTTGCGAGGCACGGGCAAGGCGTGCCTCGACTGCCATCAGCTCACCCTTCAGCGCTGCCACCCTGGCCGAGGTCTTCTCTGCTTCGGCACGAGCCATGTCCCGAGTTCTCGTGGCGCGCGCCAGAGCGCTCGCAGCGTCTTCGACGGCCTCGCTCAGCTTTGGCAGCTCAGCTGCCGCCTCGTCGCGTGCACGGGCGGCTGCGGCGACTGGATCCGCTGGGTCGGCACCAGAGCCCTCCTCGGCATCCACCGGTACGCCGGTTATCTCGGAGAGTCTGGTCTTGAGCTTGGCGATCCTCTCGGCCGTTCCCTCCTCAGGCTCGGACTCCTCTCCCAGCCCCTCGAGTCGCAGCTGGCGCTCGGCTAGTGCGGCGCGGAGCTCCCGCTCAGCCCGACCGACCGACTCAGCTCTCGCCTTGACCCGCTCCAGAGCAGCGCGGGCCTCTGCCAGACGCTCGGCCAGTTCCCGGCGGCCTTCCTCGCCCACAGCAATTCGCTCTTCGGCAACCGAGCGGCGCTTTCGGACCTCTTCGAGGCGCGTCTCGAGGACCTGGAGAGTCTTCTTCGCCTCGGACAAATGTTGGTCGGACCTTGCCGAGGCGCGCTTTTGCTCTCCGAGGTCTGATCGAAGTATCTGCGAGTTCAGCTCGTCCGCCTGTCGGGCCATCTTGGCCTGCCGTTCGGCGGCCTCGGCCTGAGCCTTCAAAGGGCGAATCCTGGAACGGGCTTCGCGCTCGACGTCGAGAGCGCGGTCGAGATTCTCACGGGTGCGGTCTAGCTTGAGTTGCGCCCTGTGCCGACGCTTGCGGTGCTTGCCGAGACCAGCAGCTTCTTCGATCAGCAATCGGCGATCACGTGGCTTCGAGGAGACGAGAGCCTCGACGCGACCCTGGCTGATCACAGAGTGCATTTCGCGACCGAGACCGGTGTCGGCCAGTGCCTCGATCACATCTGCCAGCCTGCAGCGGGCTCCGTTCAGGCGATAGCCGGCATCCCCATCGCGGCTGATATGGCGGGTGATCGAGATCTCGGAAAACTCACTGCCGGCTTGGCCGTCGGAGTTGTCGATCACGACCTCGACCTCCGCGGAGTTGCGCCGCGACTGCTCCTTTCCTCCGGCAAAGATCACGTCCTGCATCGACTGTCCACGGACCGCTCCCGGGCTCTGCTCTCCGAGGGCCCAGAGGATCGCGTCTGTGATGTTCGACTTACCGCAACCGTTGGGCCCGACGATCACGCTCACGCCGGGACCAAAGGTCAGGTTGGTTCGATCGGGGAAGGACTTGAAGCCCTTCATGTTGATCTCGCGCAGGTGCATTCTCGGCCAAGCCTCTAGGCAGGGCCGGACGCAATTCGTGCGCGATCAGTCGCTGAGTGCCTCCAGCGCCTTCTCGGCTGCCGCCTGCTCGGCCTCCTTCTTGCTCCCGCCTTCACCGATGCCGAGCGTCTCCCCGTTTACAGTCGCCTCCACGCTGAAGCGCGGGTCATGTGCTGGCCCGGACTCCTCGGTGAGCACATAGGTGACCTTGCGGCCGCTGCGAGCGAGCAGCTCCTGCAGATCGGTCTTGGAATCGATCCTCTGATCGGTTGCCTTCTCTATCTGCCCCGCAAAGGCCTCTACCGTGGCTTTGGCCGTCACCTCGAATCCGCATTCGACCAAGCATGCGCCTATCACCGCCTCGCAGACCGAGGCGAGCGCGCGCTCGGACTGGAGAAGCTTTGCTGCCTCAATTCCGGCTCCTTCCGAGGGCTCGACCGAGACGATCATCTGGTCCAGCCCGAGCTCGATTGCGACCTCGGCGCAGGCCCTGCCGCTGACTGCCTGGTTGCGCATCTTGGTCAGATCACCGATGTCGGTGTCTGGGTGACGATCGAAGAACTCACGAGCAACCGCAAGGCCTAGAACGCTGTCTCCGAGGAAAGCCAGGCGGCCGTAGGAGTCAGAGCGCTGCTGGACCCACGACGAATGACTGAGAGCACGAGAGCGCATCTCCTCCGGGAGGCTCTTGAAGAGATCCAGCAGGGAGTCGCTCAACCGCTCGTTGCGCGGGAGCAGACGAACTCGACCACGTCTCCGACGGTTTCGATCTCGGCAGCCTCTTCCTCGCTCACCTTGACCCCGTAGCGGTCCTCCAACTCCATGACCAGCTCATAGAGGTCGAGAGAGTCCGCATCGAGATCCTCCTTGAAGCGAGTACCCGGCTCTATGCGACTGGCGTCCACTTCGAGCTCGGTCGACAGATGCTCGGTGACCACCGCCATGACTTGATCGCGATCCATCGTGGAGGTGATTATCGCGCCTCGTCCGGCGCCGGTGTCGGTGTCGGCTCTGCGGCGGCTTCTGGAGGCTTCGACTCCGAGGGCTTTTCCGGCTCGAGATCGCTTGAGCCCGTGCCGGATGAGCCGTTCTCAGGAGACTCCCCTTCCTTTTCATCTGCAGATTCCTCGCTGGAGCCGTCTTCACCAACCGGCACCTCGGGCGGAGGCGGTGGCGGCTCGATGCGAGGTGCGCGACCGCGAACCTCTGTAGCCAAGAGCGCCGCGGTCTGCTCGGTTGCGCCTTCCTGAGCGGCACGCCAGGCGAGCTTGATCGCGTTGGCGATTCCTTCTGGACCTGAGCTCCCGTGGGCCACAACCGCGACAGCACGAAGTCCGAGCAGGATCGCCCCGCCGGTTGCATCGGGGTCGAGCGTGCGGCGCAGCCCGTCCATCGACGGGCTGAGCAGCATCCCTCCGAGAGATGCGACCAGATTCGACCTTGCCGCCTCGCGGACTCCGTCGGCGACCGCCCGCGCGGTCCCCTCCATGACCTTGAGCGCAACATTTCCGGTGAACCCGTCGCAAACGATCACATCGGCGCGGTCGCGAAAGAGATCGCGCCCCTCGGCGTTGCCAACGAAGTTGATCGCCTCGGTGCGACTGAGTGTCTCGAAGGCTTCGACCACTGCCGTGTTGCCCTTTCCCTCCTCCTCTCCGATCGTCAGGAGAGCAACCCGGGGCTCGGCCACTCCGAGCGCCGCCTTGGAAAACGCGGATCCGAGATAGGCAAACTGGACCAGATGCTTGGAGCGCGCCTCGGAGTTCGCTCCGATGTCGAGCATGAGAAAGCGTCGATCACCCTCACCAGGCATCGGCACCTGAGCCGCAAGGCCCGGGCGAGAAACGCCGCGCAGACGCCGCAGCGAAAAAGTTGCCGCAGCCAGAGTTGCTCCGGTCGAGCCGGCGCTGACCAGAGCGCAGGCATCCCCTCCTGCAACATCATCGGCTGCTTGCACGACCGAGGCGCCCGGGGCGCCTCGAACTGCGGCGACCGGGTCGGCAGCGTTTGGAATCCACTCGTCGCAGGGAACGATCTCTACGCCGGGGGGAATCTTCGAACTCGGGGGGCCGAAGACACGAATGGGGACGCCAGCGGCCGCTGCGATGGCAGCACCTTCGTAGACGACCTCAGGGCCGCCGTCGGCACCGTGTCCATCGAGCGCGACCGGCTGGATACCGGTAGGCGCGCCAGACAACTAACTCTGCTCCTCGCCGCCTTCGGCCTCGGCCCCAGCCTTCGGCTTGAAGCTGACTACCTCACGACCGGCGTAAGTACCGCAGGTCGGGCAGACCCGATGCGGAAGTCGCGGGCTGTGACAACGTGGGCACTCATTCAGCCTGGGGCGCGAAGCCTTGTGCTGGGCGCGGCGCTTGTCGCGTCGGGCGCTCGACTGTCGTTTCTTTGGTACGGCCATCGCTGGTGATGGTAGCCGGGCGGGCGATCAGAGGCGGGCGAGGTCGGTCACTCGAACTCGATCTCGCCCAGAGCGGACATTCGTGGATCCCCCTGCGAAGCGTGTGCGTGAGGCTCCTCCCCTGCTGCGATGCGCTCGCCACAGGTAGGGCAAATACCACCGCATCCCTCCTCGCAGAGCGGCTGGGCCGGGAATGCAAGCGCCACCGAATCGCCTGCCCATCTGCTCACATCCAGCAGATCGCCAGAGAGATAAGGGCAGTCGAGGTCGACGTCGGAATCAGCATCCGCCCCTTGATCGACCTCGCGGACGTCGAGCGTAAGACCTATGCGCGCATCGCCGAGGCATCTGACACAAGGCCCGAGAAACGATGCCTGGAACCGAAGTCTCAGGGCATAACCGGCCACGGTGCGGGAGATATCGACGAGCACTCGTGGGTTTGGCGGATCGGCCACATACTCGTTGCCGCCAAGTTCGAGGGGCGCAAGGGCAACCGGGATATCGACCGTGGCTGCCTGGCCTGAGGCAAGAGCCAGCGACCCGAGATCCAACGGGTCGGCGGTTTCGATGTGGATTGGGGAGCTCAGCGCATTTCGGCGGGCTCGTCCTCACGACCGGAGAGCCGGTCGCGCCCGCGCTGCACTGCCTGAAGGAACTTCTGGAGGTTGACCTCGAGGGTCGAGAGGATGTCGTCGGCGAAGTCCTCTGCGCCAAGACGGATCTCGCGCTCGCGCTCGCGCGCCTCTTCGACGATCTCCTCGGCTGCGCGCTCTGCCTGACGGGCAATCTCCTCGTTTGCAACGAGGCGGGCCTGCTGATCGCGAGCCTCCTTGATGATGCGCTCAGCCTCGCGCTTTGCCTCGGCGAGCATCTCCTGGCGCTCCTTGACGATCCAGCGAGCCTGCTTGATCTCCTCAGGCACAGTTGCCCGCATCTGATCGAGCAGGTCATAGATCTCCTCGCGGTCCACACGAACCTGATCGGTCAGCGGGACCGGTCGGGCGTTGTGCACCAGATCGTCGATCTTGTCAATTAGAACCAGGACGTCCATTGCGTGAGCAAAGAGTAGGGAATCGGTCAGACCATGGTGGGAGAACTCTCCCAATGCAAGCCTGCAACCAGCGCAGGCATGGAACGGCTACTCCTCTGAATCCCTGGTTATCCGCTCTGCGAGCGAGGATGCGACCGCAGGCGGCACCAGCTCAGAAACGTCCCCGCCGAAGGTGGCCATCTCCTTCACCCCCGTAGAAGATAGGAAGCTGTACCGAGCGGAGGCGAAGATGTACATGCTTTCGATGTCAGGGGCCAACATGCGATTGAGCTGATTCATCTCGAACTCGTACTCGAAATCCGAGATCGCCCGGAGTCCTTTGATGACCACCCCTGCTCCCTGCTCCCTTGCGAACTCGACCAGCAGGTTGGAAAAGATCTCGACTTGGACGTTTCCGATCCCCACATCGGCGGTTGCATCTTCGATGAACGCCTTGCGCTCTTCGGCTGTGTAGAGGGTTTTCTGTTTGCGAACCGGCTGATTGACCACGCCTACCACAACACGATCGAAGACCTTCGAGGTGCGAGAGATGATGTCCAGGTGACCATTGGTCACCGGGTCGTAGCTGCCCGGGCAGATCGCGACCTTCTCGCCTGCAGCCATCAGTTCGCGTCTCCATGGATCGTGACCCTCGTCCGGCCGTAGGTCCGATCGAACAGCAGGGGAAGGTCGAGGCAGGGGCCTTCGTCTGCGGGTCCCTCGACCACGACCCGTCCTCCGGGGGCAAGCGCGGCGGAAAGTTTGGATTCGATTGCGTGCATCTCGGTCGCGGCGAGTGTATACGGGGGATCGCAGAAGATCAGGTCGAATTCATTCGTCGCAAGAGAATCCAGGTAGCCCTGAACGGAGCCACCGACCACCTGAACGAGTCCAGCGATCTCGAGTGAATCGACATTTGCCCGAGCCGACTCGGGTTCTTGATCGACCAGAACCGCCTTCCGGGCGCCGCGCGAGATCGACTCCAGCCCCATCGCTCCGCTGCCGCAGTAGAGGTCGAGTACCCGCGTGATGCCTGCCGACGCAAGGTCTTGTCCCAGGGTCGAAAACACGGCCTCCCTCACTCTCCCGGTGGTAGGGCGGCCGGAACCGGAGACGAGCTTGCGCCCCTTGAACTCACCTGCCGCTATTCGAAGATCAGGCATCGCGTCCGCCTCATGCTGCCAGTCGTTCTTCGCGCTCGTCCCCGAAACGGATTCGAGCAGCGTCGACCAGGATGTCGGCCTCGATCGAGTCCTCCTCGATCAGCCGATTGACCAACTCGCGCGCATCCAGCAGCAGCGGCAGGTCATCGGGAAGCGAAGCCGCCGTGAACCTCGGTAGACCGTGCTGCCGAGTGCCCAGCAACTCGCCCTCACCCCTCAGTGTCAGGTCGACCTCCGCCAGCTTGAACCCATCACGCTCTTGCTCGATTGCCTCCAGACGGGTCTTCGCGGTCTCGGAGCGTGCGTCAGCAAACAGGAGGCAGTGCGAAGCATGCTCTCCCCTGCCCACCCTCCCCCTCAACTGATGCAACTGAGACAGACCGAACCTCTCGGCTCCCTCGATCACCATCACGGTGGCGTTCGGAACATCGATTCCTACTTCGATCACGCTCGTTGCGACCAAAACGTCGATGTCGCCGGCAGCAAAAGCGAGCATCGTCCGCTGCTTCTCCTCGGCCGTCTGCTGCCCGTGCAAAACCGCGAGTGAGAAATCCCTGAATTCACCAGCGGCTAGGCGCTTGCCCTCCTGCTCGGCAGCCTTTGCCTCCACCATCACCGACTCGCTTACGAGCGGGCAGACGACGAAAGCCTGCCGTCCCTCTCGCAGCCTTGCGCGTACGAACTCATACGCCTCTGCCCTGGCGCCGTCCTCTACGACCTTCGTCTGTACCGGCTTGCGCCCGGCAGGAAGCTCCCGCAATGAGGTGGTGTCGAGGTCCCCGTATGCAGTCAGCGAAAGCGTTCTCGGAATGGGAGTGGCGGTCATATGGAGGGAGTGCGGCGCAGAGCCACCCTCGCCCTTGCTATCCAACTCGGCTCGCTGGCGCACCCCGAAGCGATGCTGCTCGTCGATCACCGCAACTCGCAGCCGAGAGAATTCGACCGACGACTCGATCAACGCGTGGGTGCCAACCACCAGCATCGGCTCTCCCTCTGCCAGAGCCCGCAGGGGAGATTCCCTGTCGGACTCGGGAACGGAGCCGGTCAGCAGCACTACAGGCGGGCCCCCGTCGCCAACCATCCCCGAGAGAGTTCTGTGGTGCTGCTCGGCAAGGGTCTCGGTAGGGGCCATCAGAGCCGCCTGTCCGCCGTCGTGCGCTGCGCGCAACATCGCGTAGAGGGCTACTACCGTCTTGCCGGATCCGACCTCTCCCATGAGAAGCCGTTGCATCGGCACCTGGCGCACGAGATCGAGATCGATTGCATCCACCGCCTTACGCTGGTCGTCGGTGAGAGCGAAGGGCAGCGACTCGACCCAGCTACCTATTCGCTGATCGGGAGCACCGAGTGGGACTGCGCTGATGCTGCTTCGGCGACGGCGGCGGCGTACTGCAAGCGTGGCCTGATAGAGGGCGAGCTCCTCGAACGCCAGAGCGCGGCGGGTTTGCTCCAACACCTCGGTGTCGGGCGGCAGATGAGCACCAACGAGACAATCAGCGGAAGAGGGCAGATTGCGCATAGCCCGCTCTCGGCCGGGGATCGGCTCTGAGACCGCACCCGCCACGCCAGAGGCCTGCCAGGCCCACTCGCGGAGCTTCTGAGGGCGCACGCGCTCGGTCGCGGGATAAACCGGCACCAAACCTGTGGTGTGGATTCCGCTTGGAGGAGTGCCGCCAGGAATCCCCGGTCGTATCCAATGCTCAGTGGCCGCAGCTCGCCCGCCGGTATCGCCTGCGCTCGCCTCTACCGGACGACCGGGCAGATCGCTGGAGCCCAGAAACTCGTGCTCGGCAACCGAGAACCCGTTCTTTCCGATCTTCCCGCGCGCGAGCAATCGTGTGCCGGGCTCGAGTCTCTCTGCCAGCCAGGGACGGTTAAACCAGATGATCTTTCCAGCGGCGCCTTCTGCGTCGATCACCTCGGCCTCGAGGATCGTAAGGCGCCTCTTGCGGGTCGGGCGAACCTTGGCCGCGCGCACCTCCACCGCAACCGTCGCCTCCTCACCAGGTTTCACCTGCCGGAGCGGAGTCACTTCGATCAGATTCCGGTGCAACCGCGGCAGATGACGCAGTAGCTGGCCAAGCGTTTCGATTCCGAGGTCTTCGGCGGCGGCAGAGGCGAGCTTCGGACCAACGCCCCTGAGGATGGAGAGGGGTCGATCGAGAACCTCTCTATTCGGCCAGATGACGGCCGCCTCCAGTAGTGCCTGCCGATCGTCCAGACTCTCGCCGGTTCCAATTGCGCGTGGACTCCACATAGGGCTCGAACCGTCTGTATTGGAATGGGCTGCCTCCATCTAGCTGAAGGCTATGCCCGCGGCACGATGCCCGCGGCTACACGGTCACTCTGCGACCAGCAGCCACCACCATGCAGGCTGCCCACCGTCGTGAATCTCTACTTCCAGACCCTCAGGTGCATGCTCGGCTGCCTCCTCGACTCCCAGCGGGGCACCGTCGCCCGCGATCACGGTCAGAAGCTCTGCGTCGACTGCCAGGGCCTCCATCGTCTGCGCGAGCGTCGACCCAGCACCGCCCCAAGCGACGATCTCATCGCCGACGAAGCCGACAGCATCGCCGGTGAAGAACCTCCCCTTGGTGTCGTCTTTGGCAGCCCGGGCAACCGAGCCGACCTTCATCTCCGACAGGGCCGACTTGACCCGCGCGGCGTTCTCCTCCGCACCCTGCTCATGGTCGATCTCGACGATCGCCGCGAGCCCGGCCTGAGGCGCGAGGCACTCGACCACGATGGTGGTCTTGTCGCTCAACTCTGCAGCGCGTTGGGCGGCCATCAGGACATTCGGGTTGTTGGGAAGCAGGATCACCTCTTCAGCGGGAACCTCGCGAATGCCAGCGAGGAGATCCGCGATCGAGGGGTTGAAGGTAGGGCCGCCGTCGACCACCATCGCGCCGAGATTCTCGTAGAGAGCGCGCACTCCTTCACCTGAGACAACCGCCACAACGGCGGAGCGGCCCGAGGCAAGCCTCGCCGCCCGCTCGGCTACCTGTTCGCGCATGTCGGCTACATCCAGTTGAGAGACCTCGCCGACCGATGAAAAGACATCCATCGCCTGCTCGGGTTCATCGCAGTGGACATGGACCTTGAGCGTGCTCTCGTCGCCGACCACGAGAACCGAGTCACCGATCTCCTCGAGCGTGCCCACGAAAGATCTGGCCTCCAGCCCGCTGCCGGTGACGATGAAGTTGGTGCAGTAACGGAACCTGCTGTCGGCATGGTGTGAGCGACCAACGGCTGGAGGAGCCTGGCGGGCAACGCTCGGAGCCTCGTCAGCGGACCCCCTTAGTCCTGCAACGAGCCCGGCGATCATCACCACCAGGCCGTGGGCTCCGGCATCGACTACTCCGGCTTCTTTCAGGACATCGAGCTGCTCGGGGGTGCGAGCAACCGCCTGCTCGCCATCACGGACAACCCCGTCCAGGAGCTCAGCGAGGATCGTGTCCTGCGTCTCGGCGGTGACCTCTCCGTTGAGACGAGCCTGTTCCATATGCGCGAGTCGCTTGGCAGCAGAGCTGGCCATCTCGCGAAAGACGGTCAGCATCGTCCCCTCGGCGGGATCGCGAACTGATTCATAAGCGGCATCTGCGGCGCTCGCCATCGAGGCTGCGATCAGGACTGGATCGACCAACTCTCCCGGACGCGAGGCGAGCTCTTCGGCGGCGCCGCGGATGATCTGCGAGAGGATCACACCGGAGTTGCCCCTGGCGCCCATCAAGGCTGCCCTCGCAATCGCATCGACGATCTCGGAGCGATCCACATCCGGGCCCTCCTGGCTTTCCAGACCGTCCAACTCGTCGAGTACTGCCTTCAAGGTCAAGACCATGTTGTCGCCCGTGTCGCCGTCGGCGACCGGGAAGACATTGAGATCGTTTACCTCACTACGGCGCGAATCCAGCTCGAGGTAAGCCGACGATACGACCCGCCGAAATCTCTCTATGGAGGGATCAGTCATCCGAATTACTCCTCGCGATCCGGCGCGCTGGCCGGTGACGCGATCAGACCGACTTGCTGACCTTGTTTGCCTTCAGGCATCGGGTGCATACGTAAACCCGCCTCTGTCGTCCGTCCTCTGCGATCCGCACCTTCTGCAGGTTCGGGTTGAAACGCCGACGAGTGGCAACCATCGAGTGGCTTCGGGAGTTTCCGAAGGCTGGCTTCTTGCCGCAGCTGTGACATACCTTGGCCATTGGTTCGTGATGGTAGTGGTCAGACGAGGTGTCCGCCGCCTAGGAGAGCTCCTCCTGCAACTCTGCCAGCGCGAGCACAGCCTTGGCCGCATCCCTGCCCTGATCGCGCTTGCCATCGCCGGTTCTCTGCAAGGCCTGCTCCATCGTTTCGCAGGTCACAACGCCAAAGGCACAAGGGACTCCCGTGTCGAGTTGGACCCGCATGATTCCTGAAGCGGCCTCGCCGCAGACATGCTCATAGTGGCTCGTCTCGCCCCTGATCACAGCGCCGAGACAGGCAACGCCTGCAAACTTGCCGGAGATGGCACAGGTCCTGGCGGCCGGTGCGAGCTCGAATGCCCCTGGAACCTCGTAAACGGAGATGTCTTCAGCCGTTACCCCGGCCTCTTCGAACTGAGCGGTGGCGCCGGCTATCAGCCGGTCGGCCAGATCCCGATAGAAGGTGGCAACGCAGATCGCGTACCCCCTGCCATCACCGTTCATTGCCCTCGTCGCTCTCTGCGTCGCGCAGGTGCTCCTCGTGGATCAACTCCTCGTCGAGCGCCAGCCCCTGATGGTGCAGCAGATGCCCCATGCGGTCCCTTTTGGTGCTCAAGTAGCCCTCGTTGTGCTGGTTAGGCGGAGCCTCGATCGGTACCTGACCAGAGACGGAAAGCCCGTAGCCCTCGAGTCCGATGATCTTCTTCGGGTTGTTGGTCAAGATCCGGATACTGCTCAGCCCGAGATCGCCAAGTATCTGTGCGCCGATGCCGTAGTCACGAAGGTCGGCAGGCAATCCCAACTCGAGATTTGCTTCGACCGTGTCGAGACCTTCTTCCTGGAGTTTGTAGGCACGGAGTTTGTTGAGCAGACCGATACCGCGGCCTTCCTGCGAGAGGTACAGGAGCACTCCCTGTCCTTCCTGCTCGATCATCGCCAGCGCCGCCTCCAACTGTTCGCCGCAATCGCACCTCATCGAATGGAAGACATCTCCGGTCAGGCACTCGGAGTGGACGCGGACGAGAACATCATCCACGCCGTCGACATCGCCCTTGACCAGAGCAACGTGATGCTTGTCGTCGACCAGCGAGCGGTATCCGACGGCAGTGAAGTCGCCATATGTGGTCGGTAGAGCGGTCGCAACTATCCGCTCGACCAACTTCTCCTCGCTGCGGCGATACGCGATCAGATCGGCCACGGTGATCAGCTTCAACCCATGACGCTCGCAGTAAGGGATCAGATCCGGCACCCGGGCCATCGTCCCGTCCTCGTTCATGATCTCGCAGATGACGCCGGCCGGAATCAGTCCCGACAGGCGCGCCAGATCCACGCTTGCCTCGGTGTGACCGGTCCGCTCGAGCACCCCACCCTCACGCGCCTTCAATGGGAAGACATGCCCCGGCTGGCGCAGGTCAGAGGGGCTTGCCCCCGGATCGATCGCAACCTGAATCGTCTTGGCTCGATCGTGGGCAGAGATACCGGTGGTGACGCCTTCGACCGCCTCGATGGTGACCGTGAAGGCGGTCTCGAGCGGAGACTCGTTCTTTGCAGCCATCAGAGGTAGATCCAGTTCGTCGCAACGGTCAGGAGTGAGAGCAAGACATACGAGCCCTCTGCCGTGTTTGGCCATGAAGTTGATCGCTTCGGGTGTGGCGAACTGGGCGGCCATGACGAGGTCGCCTTCGTTTTCGCGGTCCTCGCCGTCGCAGACCACCACCATCTTGCCCATCCTGAGGTCCTCGAGCGCTTCCTCGATGGTGGAAAAAGCTGGGTTGCCCTGCTGGTCGGCAGGCACCTGAGCTTCGTCGTTTCCGGGCGTGGCTTCCATCTTCGAGTCCTTAGGTTTGCACGCTCTCGAGCAGTCTCCGCACGTGGCGTGCCACCAGATCACATTCGAGGTTCAGCGAGTCACCTTCTGTGAGCAGGCCGAGATTGGTGCGCTCGAGGGTCTCGGGTATCAGCGAAACCTCGACCCTTTCGCCTGTCACCGAAGCAACGGTGAGGCTCACTCCTGAAAGCGCCACCGAACCCCGTTCGACGACCAGCGGCAAGAGCTCCTCGGGAAAGCCAACCGTGAGCCTCCTCGCGATTCCGTCGTCTGCGAGGGAAACGACCTGGCCGACCCCGTCGATGTGTCCGGCAACGATGTGACCGCCGAATCTTCCGTCAGCGGGCATCGCGAGCTCCAGATTCACCCGAGCATCTGGCTCCAGAGAGCCGAGCGCTGTCAGGTTCAAGGTCTGGTTCATGACGTCGGCAGCAAAGCCCTGGTCAGAGACCTCGGTAGCGGTAAGGCAGGCGCCATTGACGGCGATCGAATCCCCCTCGCTCAGCTTTGCTGCGACACCAGGAGCACCGATCCGGATTCTCGCGCCGGCCTCACCTGCGTCTATCTCGAGTACCTGCCCGAGTTCCTCCACCAATCCCGTGAACACCTCTACCACTCCTTCAATTTTGCGTCGAGCAGGACATCGTCGCCCACCTGCAGGTGGCTCCAGGAAACAGCACGGGTGGCCTCGGCGATCCGCTGGGCGCCGGACCCTTCGATCACTGCTGGCGCCTCAGCTGATCCGAGCACGATAGGAGCCACGAAGAGAAGCAGGCGGTCGATTTCTCCGGCGTCGAAGAATGCGCCGGCGAGTCGCGGGCCCCCCTCCAGCAAGAGATCCGAGATCTCCAGCTCCTCGGCCAGCCCTCGCAGCCCCGAGGCCAGCATCTCGTCATCGGTCGTTCCCTCAGCGTGGATGATCTCTGCCCCGGCCTGTTCGAGAGCCGAGACCCTCTCTGGCTCCGCCTCAGAAGAAGCGACTACGGCCAGACGAGCGGCGTCGAGTGAGTCCACCAGAGCGGAGTCGAGGGGCAGGCGGGCATGACGGTCAAAGACGACCCTCACCGCAGGAGAGCCCTTCGAAGAACGGATGCCGTCACCGGAGCGATCGGAGCCGTCTCCGGTCCGGGCGGTAAGCAGTGGGTCATCGGCGATTGCGGTGCCGATTCCGACCGCCACGGCGTCGCAGACCGCTCTCATCTCGTGAACCAGGGCGCGACTCTCCGGACAGGAGATCCAGCGCGAGTCGCCCCCCGGAGCGGCGACCTTGCCGTCGAGGGTCATTGCAGCCTTGTAGGTGACCAGAGGCAATCTGGTGGCGGCGCGCTTTCGAAACGCCTGGTTCTGTGAGTCAGCCAGTTTGATCTCTTCGCCAGCGGCGCGATCGACCTCGATGCCGGCCTCTCGCAAGATCCCGGGACCGGTCCCGGATGCCTTCTCGGTCGGGTCTTCGGAGGCAAAGACGACTCTGGATACCCCCGACTCGAGAACAGCCTCGGTGCAGGGAGGCTGCTTGCCATGGTGCGCACACGGTTCGAGAGTGACGAAAAGAGTTCCGCCGCGAGCGTCCTCACCGCGCTCCGCCCGCTGCACGCCGATGCGCTCAACGGATCTGTGCCGGCGGGGGCGGCGGGGGCGGGGGTGAGGGCGGGGGCGGCGGGCGCTGCGGGGGACCCTGTGGACGTGGCCATCCCGTGCCGGCTCATTTTGGGCGCGTTTCGCGTCGCGGACTTCGCGCAGCGGTGCTCGAAAGAGAGGGCCTTCGCAGCTCCCGAGCACCGGCTAAAGGTAAAGAGGAGC
>JBEIRY010000049.1:0-12326 GCA_040375675.1 Thermoleophilales bacterium
CGGCGTCGAGGGTCGTCAGGTCGAAGTAGCCTCCCTCGTCGAGCACCTCTGGCACGCCGTTTTCCGGATTGGCCGATTTGAAGTAGAAGAACTCGAGCTCAGGACCAACGTTGAACGGGGTGAAGCCCATGTTTTCGGCCCGCTGGATCGCACGCCGCAGGATCCAGCGTGGATCGCCTTCGTAGGGCTCTCCGCCTGGAACGCGAACATCACAGATCATTCGAGCGACGCGCTTTTCGTCCTCCGGCCTCCAGGGCAGCAAACGAAAGGTCGAAGGATCGGGCACGGCGATCATGTCGGACTCCTCGATCGGATTGAAGCCCGTTATCGAGGAGCCATCGAAGCCCATTCCTCCCTCGAAGGCATCCTCCAGCTCCGATGCATTGATCGAAAAACTCTTCAGTTGTCCAAGCAGATCCGTGAACCAGAGACGCACGAAACGCACGTCATTTTCAGCGCAAAACGCCACCACCTCTGCCGCAGTGGTCGGCTGGCCGGAAGGCGTGTTCTTGTCTTTCCCAATGCCCATGCGTGCCTGAAGAACCTTAGAGATAGACGCTTTTAGCGGCATTTAGGTGGCGATAAGGCAGGCAAGCGAAACTTTCGCCTTGACGCCGGGTCTATACTTACGTCAGGTAAGTTACTGGCTAAACGTAAAGTGAACAATCAAGCCACCAGCAAGGGGTGAAGGCAATGACGGTAAAGACTGATGTCAGCCGATTCCATATCCACGACGAGTTGACCGCTCCCGACCGGAGCGCGCCGATTCTCAAGAGCATCCAGACAGCGGGCGGTGCCGTATCCAAGTTCCTTGGTGTGATGGCAGAGGCCCCCAACGCCCTTCGCGCCTACACGCGCATGCGCTCAGAAATGCGTCCAGGCAATCTCGATCCGGCGACTCGTGATCGCATTGGCCTTGCCGTTGCCGAAAGGCGCGGCGACGCCTACACGCTTGCCCAGTTCGCTCGTACAGCACGCGCATCCGGACTCGGACTCGACGAGGTCGCAAAGGCTCGTGAGTGGTCCTCTAGCGACGAGAAGCACGCGCTGCTGCTGAGGCTGCTCAAGGAGACGCTCGATGCAGATGAACGTCCTGCCCAGTACTTGGTTGAAGAGGCCAGAGAGGCTGGCTGGACCGACGAGCAGATCCTCGAGGCAATCGCAGAGATGGCGATGGTCGAGTTCCAGAGCATGGTTGCTTCGGCGGCCTCCTTGCCGCTCGAGAGCTCAGATCCCGCAGTGCTCGCTTCGGCCGCTTAAGACGCCGAGCAAAAAATCAGTGTGATGGGGCGCTACCCGACGACGCGGTAGCGGACCATTGCCACGCCCTGACTGATGACACCGAGCCGCTTTGCCAGCTTGTAGCTCAGGTCGAAAACTCGACCGCCAACGTACGGGCCCCTGTCCACCACGACGCCAACCTGCTGGGTTCCGTTGCGTGCAAAGAGGACCTTCGTTCCGCAGGGAAGTGACTTGTGGGCCACGGCCAGCTGCTTTTCGGACCTCAGGGTCTTCCCGCAGGCGGTCTGGAAGGTTCCCTTCCCGTAATAGCTGGCAAGACCCTTCTGCATCGGCCAGTCGTTGCCCTCTCCGGGAATACCGATTCCAGCCCCGGTGGCAGCGATGCCCAGGCCCGGAGCGAAGAGCATGCTGGAGCAAACCATCGAAATGGCTCCAATTGCAGCGACCTTTTTCCGTATGGGGGTCTTCACTTTCTTTCTTTCGTTGCTTTCGGGGTTAGCTGTCGGGCTCGCGCTGAAAGTTCGCGCTAGGCGGCTGTTACCACCATTCGCCCCAAATCCTTGGGTCCCCCGATCTCCGTACATGTACGAAGATTCAGCGGAAAGCAAGTGAATACTAACACAACTCAGCGGCGACAAAGCCCTCTCGATTGACCCCGCTTAGGTCATTCCACGCCTAATCCAGGCGTGGAATCGTTCTGCAACGCTTTGCATGCATTCGTGAGCGAACCTTCCTTCCACACGCCTGCAGCGTAACCTGCGCTCATGGCAGATCAAACCCCACGAGGAGCACTAGTCACCGGCGCAGCAGGCGGAATCGGCGCTGCGGCCGCCCGTCGATTGGCTGAAGCCGGCTATTCGGTTTGCGTCAGCGACCTCGATCTTGCCGGTTGCCAAAGAGTCGCCGAGGAGATCGGCCGGGGCGCCTGGGCTCGCCAGCTCGATGTGACCGATCACGAGCAATGCCGCGCCGCAGCGACCGAGGTTGTGGAGCGGGGTAGTGGGCTCGATCTCTGGGTCAACAACGCCGGGATACTCCACAGCGGAAAGGCTCAAGATCAAGAACCCGACATCTACCGCAGCATGCTCGAGGTCAACGCGATGGGAACCGTCAACGGAACCCTAGCCGCGCTTGGTCCGATGCGCGCGGCAGGAAGAGGGCACGTGATCAACATCGTCTCCCTCGCAGGCATCGTCGCCGCTCCCGGTGAGGTGGGGTATGGCGCAAGCAAGCACGCTGCAATCGCATTCTCGATCGGCCTCTTCTACGATCTCCGGCGCTCCGGCGTGGAGGGGATCAATATCTCGGTTGTTTGTCCCGACGGTGTCTGGTCGCCGATGATCGCCGACAAGGTAACCGACCTCGATACGGCTGCCAGCTTCAGCGGATCGATTCTCATGCCTGATGATGTCGCTCGGCGGATAGCAGCGGTAGCGGAAAAGCCCAAAGTCCTCAGCACCATCCCGCGCTGGCGTGGCGGCATGTTGCGGGTATTCGATGCGTTCCCGGGGTTCGGCCTCAAACTGCTTCCCCTCCTGCTCCGTGACGCGGAGCGCAAGCAACGCAAGCTGGCGGGGCGGGTCGAGGCCGGCACCTTCCCGCCATCCTCGGAGTAGAAAGAGCCGCCCTTACGAGCGGCTGGGAATTAGAAAGAGCCGCCCTTGCGGGCGGCTCTTTCCGTAGCGAACCTGTAAGCCGGATCTTGTCGTGAACGGCCATCCATCTCACCGCATCTCCTCAGAGACTCGGCGGGCACGCATTCTCTGCACGCCTGCGACCTACCTGGACCTCGTCGGGTCGAGTCAACGGTCCTGTTTGGCCTTGCACCGGGCGGGGTTTACCGTGCGCGTCCCGTCACCGAAACGCCGGTGCGCTCTTACCGCACCTTTTCAACCTTGCCTGTGCGCGACTCACGTGTGGCCGCGCCATCGGCGGTGTGTTTTCTGTGGCACTTTCCCGCGGGTTTCCCCGGGTGGGTGTTACCCACCGCCCTAACCCTTTGGTGTCCGGACTTTCCTCGAAGGCATCACCTCCGCAGCCGCTTGGCTCGCGTGAGCGCAGTCTAGGACAGCTCGAGCCAACCCGGAGGGCGAATGCGTGCGTGGCTTCTAGTCGGTGATGCTGGAGCCGCAGCTGGAGCACCCGTCGAACAGGCTCTCGCTGATTGCTCCGCAAACCGGGCAGTCGGCCCGACCGCGGGCATCGAGATCCTCCCAGACGCCGAGGATCATTCCCTCGAGCGTCAACCTCGACGGCCCGCAGTCGGATACCGCCTCAAGACTGGCCTCGAGCAGGTCCTCCCCCTGCTCGGGCCCCTTCAGCGCGAGGGCGGCCGCGGTCACGACACCCTCCTGAAGACTCCAACAACACTGCCGACGACGCTGACCTCGGCCGAGACGATCGCTTCGAGATCGTCGTTTTCGGGCTCGAGGCGAACCTGGT
Organism: Thermoleophilales bacterium; assembly: GCA_040375675.1. Lineage (GTDB taxonomy): Bacteria > Actinomycetota > Thermoleophilia > Solirubrobacterales > 70-9 > CAIUSP01. The sequence continues at coordinate 3,685 of JBEIRY010000049.1, forward strand.
CGGACTCCTTGAAGAAGCGTTTGACGGTGGCCTCGGAATCGTCGCCGACCAGGGCGACAACGATCTCACCGTCGCGGGCCAGCTGTGCGGGCCTGACCACGACGTAGTCGCCGTCCATGATGCCGACCTTCTTCATCGAATCTCCTCGGACCTTGAGGATGAAGTCCCCCGTTTCTCCACCAATCACCTGTGGTACCTGGAGATAGTCCTCGATGTTTTCCTCTGCCACGATCGGCGCGCCAGCTGCGACATGACCGACGAGCGGCAGACCTTGATCGGGGGCTACTACCTGCTTGGCCTTCTCGACCAGCACCTCGATTGCGCGGGGCTTGGTTGGATCCCTCCGCAGCAGGCCGAGATCTTCCAGGTTCGCGAGGTGGGAATGAACGGTCGACGAAGAGTGCAGACCAACCGCCTTGCCGATCTCCCTGACCGTGGGTGGATACCCATTGGTCGAGAGATACTTGCCGATGAAATCGAAGATCTCGCGTTGCCTCTTGGTGAGATCGCCCATGATGTCCATTGCCTTTGGTCTCCTCCGTTGCCTTGGTTTGCGATGCGAACACATGTTCGTCGATCGAACAGACGTTCCTGCCTCCTTTTCGACAATTCGTGAGCGAACCTTCTCCTGGAGCGCCTACGGATACCCGCGCAGGGCTAGAATCGTCGTCCCTCTGCGGCTGTGGCGGAATTGGTAGACGCGCAAGCTTGAGGGGCTTGTGTCCGAAAGGACGTGGAGGTTCGACTCCTCTCAGCCGCATCTGACGGATTACGCATCACGGCCTGGCTCAAGCGCCAGCCGTGGGCGGAGTCCCTCCCGCTCTCGCTGTATACGAGCGAACTAGAGCTGGAGATAGATGATCGCGTTCAGGGCCCAGAGGACGGAGAAGACAACCGTCCAACGGGTCAGATTGCGCTCGACCAGCGAACCGCCGCCGAACGCACCTCCGCCACCGATGCCGAAGGCGCCTGAAAGACCCGCGTCCTTGCCCGAGTGGAGCAGGACCAGAAAGATCACGATGACCGAAAAGATCACCTGCAGAATTCCCAATACGACCGTCATTGACGAGGAAGTCTAGCTTCTCGCGGCGCCCAGACCGAGCTCGGCCCTGACTCGGTCGATCTGCTTCAGAACCTCTGCCGCTTCGAAGCGCAGCTCGCCGTCGAGGCGCTCGAAGTCAGCCTGATCGATCTTGCCCGCGGCATGATCGCCTTCGGCATCACGGATCTCCCTGTAGCGGGCTTCCTTGCGGGCTTCCAGCTCTGCGAGCTGAGCCCGTAGTTCTTCCCGGTCGAGAGCTGCTTTGGCTGCAGCTGGATCCTCTGGCTCGCGCCGAAGAGGGATCGTCACAAGAGCAATCAGACAAACCAGCAGGATGGCGGCAAATACGAAGGACACTGTCGCGCCTAGGCCATGCCGTCTGGATTGGAGGATGCGCCTCCGGCCTGCTTTGCCGCCTTTGCGGCCTTGGCGATCTCGGCCCGCTGCCTCGATGCACTGGTCGGCCAGACGGCAAAGAGCGCTCCGCCGACTACGAAGATCCCGCCTATCCAGACCCAGATCACCAGCGGATCCCAGATCACCCTGAATGTCGCAGCAGGCGGATTCTTGGCGTAGGCATCGGCGATCGCGAAGATCGCAATGCCCTGCGCTATCGGGCCAGCGTCGGCAAGCGCCTTGTTGCCGGCAGCCACGTCCTTCTCGATCGGGGCGAGATCGGGCTGGAAGGCGGTCCATAGATCTCCTGCGGCCGAGGTTCGAAGACCGACCTCGCTGGTCGCCTCTCCCTCGAAGTAGCGCCCGATAGGACCAGCCGACGGGTCTTGGGTCGGGTAGTACTGGCGGGCTGGCGTGAGCGTTCCGATCTTCTCTCCAGCTTTCGAGACGGTGAGTCTTGCGTTGAAGGCGATCCTCTCGTTGTTCGGGTCAACCGTGAGCTTTTCGTAGCTCAAGGTGTAGTCGTCTACTTGGCCGGACTGGCCCGGCGCGAGGCGCAGATCCTCCTTGGTCTGGAAGCTCGACGAGGCGGCAACAGCAACCAACAAGACCACGATCCCGAAGTGCGCTGTGTAGCCGCCATAGCGCCGGCGGTTGCGAGCCATTGCGCGACCCATCGCCACGGGAAGTGCCTCTCCCGTCAGCGCTCTACGAGAAACAGCCGCGCGACCGAACTCCTGCGCAAGAGCCACAGCCGTAAAAGCGGCGAACCCGAAGAGGAAGAGCGCCCAGGGACTGGTGGCTATTTCGGTGAATACGCCAAGCGCGATCACTGTCAAAACTGCGATGGCAACCGGCCAGGCGAGAACCCTCAGGGCAGCCGAGGTGCTGAGCTGTCCCCAGGCAAACAACGGTCCTATGCCGGTGAAGATGACCAACAGCACGCCGAGTGGCGCCACGTAGTCGGCAAACCAGGGGGCCGCAAGCGACGAGCTGACACCCGTCACCGCCTCGGAGATCAGAGGGAAGAAGGTTCCCCAGAAGATCACCGCGGTGAGGCCGACCAGGAGGAGATTGTTGATCAGAAAGATTGCCTCGCGGGAAAGTGGAGAGGTGATTCGCCGCTCAGGCTGCAGATCTTTTCGCCTCGACCAGATCAGGATCGTCGAGCCGAGCGATGTGATTCCGATCAGGACCAGAAGCGGGCCTCCTACCGTGGAGGCGCCAAAAGCGTGAATCGACTGCAGTACCCCCGAGCGGACGAGGAAGGTTCCGATCAGGCAGAAGACGAAGGTCGCAGTGACAAGGCCCGTATTCCAGATCTTCAGCATTCCGCGGCGCTCCTGAACTTGGATCCCGTGCAGGAATGCGGTACCGAGAAGCCATGGCATCAGGGCGGCGTTCTCGACCGGATCCCATCCCCAGTAGCCACCCCAGCCAAGCTCTTCGTAAGACCAGCGTGCGCCGAGCAGCAATCCGATCCCGAGAAAGATCCAGGCGATCAAGGCGAAACGACGGGTCGAGCGGATCCAGGTGGTGTCGAGTCGACGGGTGATCAACGCCCCGATGGCAAAGGCAAACGGGATCGCGAACAACACGTAACCCGAATAGATCATCGGGGGGTGCATCGCCATGTACGGGTTTCGAAGTAGTGGCGTCAACCCTGCTCCCTCGGGCGGTGCGGGGTCGAGATGCACGAACGGCGAAACCGAAAACAACATCAACCCACAGAAGAAGGCTGCAAGCGCCATCAGAACCGCGGTCGCCCAAGGCGCAACCTGACGCTGCGTGTTCCGGGTCAAATAGAGAACGGCCGATGAGCCGATCGAGAGCACGAAGGCCCAAAGCAGCAGCGAGCCTTCCTGACTCGACCACATGGCCGTCAGCTTGTAGAAGACCGGCGTGGTGGTGGATGAATGCTCAGCGACCGTACGGAAAGAAAAGTCATCTCGCAGGAACGCGATCTGCAAGACGAGAAAGCAGATGATCATCAGGCCCATGAAGCCGTAAACAGCGAGGCGCGACGAATCGACCCAGCGGCGCTCGTTTCCCACAGCGCCGTAGACGGCAGCGGTGATCGCGTAAAGGGTGGCGAGGAACCCCACCACAAGCGCTGCAGTCCCGAGGGTGTTCATCTACCCGGGGCCTCAGCAGACCCCGGCCCGAGCCGGGGACGAGTCAAGATTTCTCCTCGGCGGTGAACTTCGAGGGGCACTTGGTGACGAGACTGTCCCGCTCGGCTACGAAGGTTCCGCTTTTCAACTTGCCGGTGACGATCACCTCGCGTCCTTCACGGAAAGCGTCAGGGATGGTGCCGCTGTAAACGACAGGGAGACTTTTGCTTCCCTCGCGATCGCGGATGCGAAAGCGAAGATCCTCTCCCCTGCGAACCACCGTGCCATCCACCACCTTGCCGGTGAGCTCATAGGTGCGAGTCGAGTTCGAGCCGATTATCTCGGAGGGCTCGCGCGCTTCTGTGGAGGCGCTGAACGAGGTGTAGACGAGCCCGGCAGCCAACAACACGGCCACCGAGAGCGAGATTACGAGCCTGATCTTTCTCTTGCGGGAGGGGTCCATCGGTTCATGGGATTATCGCAACCTCGCCTGCTCTACCCACCCTCGCCGGGCAGAATCCTTAGGCCAGTCTTATGCCTATGCCGGATTGCTGGCAGAATCAACTGCGTGACTTCTGATTCAAAGGTTCTAGTGATCACCGGCGCCTCGTCTGGCATCGGCGCCGAGACGGCGCGGCGTGCCGTGGCTGCGGGTTGGCGGGTAGTGCTCGGCGCCAGGCGAGAGGACAGACTGACGCAGTTGGCAGCCGATCTGGGTGGTGAGGACAAGGCAGTAGCTCTGCGCTGCGATGTCGCCGAGTGGGATGACCAGCAGGCACTCGTAGCGGCAGGTCTGGAGAGATTCGGTCGCCTCGATGCCGTGTTCGCAAACGCCGGCTTTGGCGCCAAACGGGGCTTTCTCGAGGAATCCGTAGAGCACTGGCGAGACATGGTGCTGACCAATGTCTACGGTGCCGCGCTGACCATCCGCGCCGCCCTGCCGACGCTGCTCGAACAGGACTCCGGCCATTTTCTGATCACAGGGTCGGTTGCGGGAAGGGTGGCCCTGCCAGGGTCTCTCTACTCATCGACCAAGTGGGCGGTCTCGGGAATGGGTGAGTCGCTGCGCTCGGAACTGCGGCAGATGCACCAGAACACATCTATCCGAGTGACCTTGATCGAACCGGGAATGGTCGCCACAGAGTTCTTCGACCAAAAGCCCGCGAACGCCTTGAGCGACTCGGATATCGCGAACGCTTGTCTATACGCGCTCAATCAGCCCGAGGGGGTCGACGTGAACGAGATCCTGGTCCGCCCCACCCACCAACCGATCTAAGCGGACGACGGGACTCGAACCCGCTACCTCGAGCTTGGGAAGCTCGCGCTCTACCAGGTGAGCTACGTCCGCAGGTGCGTGAGCGAAAGTCTAGGCGCTGGCGGCGAGTGGCAGAAACCCCCGGCCCTCTAGCCTTCGATGGCGTGAGCGCCAAAGGATTCGCAGCAACACTCGTCGTTCTCGCCTTGATCGGTCTGCTCGGCTTCGGCCTGCTGACCAAGGGCGGAGACAACCTTGCTCTTGGCGATCCCGCACCCGACAAGACCCTCCCCTATCTCGATTCCTCCGGAGAGGGAAACATCGCCGACTACCGCGGCGACTGGGTTCTGGTCAACTTCTGGGCCTCGTGGTGCGAGCCCTGCCGAACCGAGGCCCCAGCGCTCGAGGAGTTCTATCGCGCGCATGACGCTGAGAGCTTCACCGTGCTCGGGATCAACCTCGACGATGCATCTCCAGATGCGAAGGCCTTCGTTGCCGAATTCGATCTCACCTACCCACAACTTCGAGACGGCGACGGTAGAGAGCGGCGCGACGCTTATGGAATGACAGGCTTCCCCGAGTCATTCCTGGTCGATCCTGAGGGCAAGATCGCCCTGATCCGTCGAGGGCCCGTGACCGCTGATTACCTGAGCCGCTACGTCGCGCCAATCATCAGCGGGGAAACCGCAAAGTGAGACCTCGCCTCCGATCTCTGATCGTCGCTCTGGCCGCCTCGGCGCTGCTTGCCATCTCGGCGGCTCCGGCCGCTGCGGCAGAGCAGGCCTCTTTGCCAGATATCGAAGACGAAGTGATGTGCCCTATCTGCGGAACCATCCTCGAAGCCTCCAACTCCCCACAGGCCGAGCGCGAGCGAGAGTTCATCCGCGCGCAGATAGCGCAGGGCAAGAGCAAGGAGCAGATCCAGGATGCTCTGGTGGTCGAGTACGGACCCGATGTGCTGGCCGTTCCCGATTCGACCGGGTTCGACCTCGTCGCCTGGATCGTGCCGATCGTCGGACTCCTCATCGCGGCCGGGTTGCTGGGATTTGCACTCTGGAAGATCAGGGGCAAACCCGAGAATCCGGCTGGCCCGAACGTCTCTGCCGACGACGCTGACAACGCGCGGATCGACCGCGACATCGCGAACTCCGACCTCTAGGCGATATTTGCGCTAGCCGCGCTTGCGCCTGATCGCCCAGGCGTAGCTTGCAATCGCTCCGGTGCGCGAACTGGCGATGGCGCGAACTCTGAATACGTGCTGGCCGTAGGGAATCGACTTGTAAGTCTTCGGAGAGGTGCAATCCGACCAGGCCCTGCCGTCGAGCCGGCACTGGAAGGTCGAACCGGGCGTATCTGAGCGGAACTTGAATGTCGCTGCATTCGAGGTCGCGGTCTTGAGCGGGCGCGAGGTTATGGTCGTGGCCGGAGGGAGAGGCTCTACTCCGGTGCCGGCAAGCGACACAGTCTGATCTCCAAATGGACTGTTTATCGTTGGAAGCGTCAGCACGGCCTGCTTCTCCCCAACACTCGAGGGATCAAACGAGACACCAATCGTGCAGGCGTCACCGGGGGCAAGCGTCGTATCTGCGCAGGTGCTGGCGGCTATCTGGAAACTGGACGAATCAGCACCACCCAGATATGGGCTACCGAGCGAAAGCGGCTCGAGACCGGTGCTCTGGACCGTGATCGTCTGCTCCGGATCTGGTGACTCTGCAATGTCGTGATTCCCAAAGTTGATTCCGTAACGGTCCACCGCCATGTCCGGCGTGGGTTCAGCAAGCGCAACACCAATCGGATCAGCAAGACCGGTAATGAACCCTCCTTCTGGGGCGCTAGAGCCACCGATGGGAGCCCGGCCAATCACATCGTTCGCGTAATCCGCCCAATAGACGCTGCTGCTGTCGACTGCGAGACCGGTCGGTGCCGGCGTGACAGCTGCGCTGATGCCGTGATCGAGATTGCTTACGTGATTCGCCTCGACAGTTCTTGTGCTCTTCGAGATCCGGCCGATGCTTCCACCCGAGGTGCGATCGACGTAATAGAGGTAGTCACCGCCAACCGCCAGTCCCTGAAGTTGCCAGTTGGCGGAGTTGGCCCAAATAGCCTTGTTGGAACCGTTCGTGTCGGCTCGCCAGATCTCATCGCCCCTAGACCAGTAAATCCCGCTCGAGTCCGCGGCGATGCCTGAGGCGTCAGAGCCAATGCCCGTGATGAAGGCACCGTTATGACTCTCGCTGACCAGGTCTACGTGGCCCATCGACTCGCTGGTGCGGTTGATCCAGTAGAGGTTTCGGCCGTAGGTGGCGACCGCACGGCGGTCCTGGGCGGCGGTCCCGAACACCTTCCATCCGCCATCTGTATCACTGCCGTCGATGAGCGCTCGGCCGATTCGGGTGTTTCCCACCGCGTAGGGCGACTCGGTGCCCCAGTAGGTGTAGTTGGGCCCGCCTGCCATCAAACCTGCGTTACCGCTTTCGCCGGTGGCAAATTCCTGGTCAACACCGTCGCCGTTGCTGAGTGCGCGGCCGACATCAAGTGCATTCGGAATCTGCGAACCAGTCGAGATCGCGTCTTGAGTCCAGAAGAGGAACTTTCCATCCCACCCCGAATCGGTGACACCGACTCCATACGGATCAGTTGCGCCGGTGATGAAATCGGCTTCGGGGCTCGTGGAGCCGGTGATCGGAGCACGGCCGATCACATCGTTTGCCGGGTCGGCCCAGTAGATGTAGTTCGAGTCGATCTCGATTCCGTAAGGGGTCGGTGTGGCCGGGGAACTCAAACCGACACCGAGGTTGGTGACGAAGTTCGGATCTACCGCACCGTCGGACTTGGCGATCCGCCCTATCCGGGCGTTGGTGCGATCGACGTAGTACACGTAGCCGGCATCCACTGCTACGCCCTCAATCGCGGTTGCGCCTGACGGCGATACCCATGCCGCCACATTCGACTGATTGGTCGCGCCCTTCGCCGCTCTGTAGATCGAGCCGCCCTTCGACCAGTAGAGGTTCGTGTCGTCATGAGCTACATCGGTCGGAGCATCGGCTTGAGCAGATGACCATGTCGCGATATTCGCGCGACCCGTGGCGACATTGGACAAAGCAACTCGTTGCACCTTGGGGCCGTTGTTGCCGGTGCCGCTCGCGTTCTGGTCGGTCCAATAGACGTAGGTGCCATCTACAGAAACGCCCGGCTTTGCGGTCTGGGTGTTGAATGACATGAATGCGGGACTGACCAAACTGCCAGCAAGATCAGTGCGGCCGATCACCGCGTTGATCCCGCTCACGGTCGACCCCCAATACACATAGCCACTGGCCACATCCATGAATCTGGGAGTTCCAGTCAGACCTGTTGCGAAGTTCTGATTGATACCCGAACCGTCATGATTCGCGCGCCCGATACTCGGAGTCCCGGCGGTGTTGGACCAGAAGACATACGCCGATGCCGACGCCGGTATGGCGACCAGAGCCGCTACGGCGACCAGTGACGCAACCAATGTCTTACGGGGAAATTTCATCAGTGCTCGAATGCCCTGCAAAGCCTGCGGACCCACCCTCACTTGCTCCGCAGAGACTACCTAGGGTAACCCACGCAATCAGCAAAGTTGCGGCGCCTGCAAACGGCTCTACATCTGTTCTGGAGCCGAAATCCCGAGCAGCCCCAGGGTCGTTGAAAGCGTCTGGCGAGTAACCTCGCATAGCGCGAGACGGTTTGCCTCCACGCCCTCGCCCTCTGCCCCGACTACCTGGCAATCGCGATAGAAGGCATGGAAGTCGGCAGCGGTCGCCATCGCGTATGCGCAGATCCTGTGAGGCGCCCGACGCTCGGCGGCTTC
>JBEIRY010000012.1:0-33706 GCA_040375675.1 Thermoleophilales bacterium
CCTGGACTCATCGGCGCCGTTGGCCACGCTGGAGGCCAGGGGCATCTCGGCGTGGTTCGGCAACCACCACGTCCTCGACCGGGTGTCGCTGGACATGCCCGCCGGTCAGGTGACGGCCCTCATCGGGCCGTCGGGCTGCGGCAAGAGCACCCTGCTGCGCTGCCTGAACCGGATGAACGACCTGGTGCCATCTGCTGAGGTGGTCGGCAAATGTCTGTACCACGGCACTGATCTCTACGGCCCGGACGTGGACCCGGTCGAGGTCCGCAAGCTGATCGGGATGGTGTTCCAGAAGCCGAACCCGTTCCCCAAGTCGATCTACGACAACATCGCCTTCGGCCCCAAGGTCCTCGGCCTTTCGAACATCGAAGAGAGGGTCGAGCAGGCACTCCGCAGTGCGGCGCTCTGGGACGAGGTCAAAGACCGCCTCGACGACAACGCTTACGGAATGTCGGGTGGACAGCAGCAGCGCCTCTGTATTGCCCGCTGTATCGCGGTCGACCCCGATGTGATCCTGATGGACGAGCCGTGTTCGGCGCTCGATCCGATCAGCACCGGCAAGATCGAGGATTTGATGCTCGAGCTGAAGGAGGACTACTCGATCGTGATCGTCACCCACAACATGCAGCAGGCCGCTCGCGTATCTGACAAGACTGCCTTCCTGATCGTCGAGCTCGACTCCGATGAGGACTCGCGCTGGGGTCAGTTGGTCGAGTATGCAGATACCGAGCAGATCTTCACCAATCCCTCCGACAGCCGGACCGAGGATTACGTCACCGGCAAGGTGGGCTGATGGCTCCGGATACGACACGAACTCAGTACCAGAGCGAACTCGACAAGCTCGAGGAACGTACGCTCGAGGGGCTCGACATGGTGATCAGCGCGCTCGACCGCACGCTCGAGGCGGTAGAGCAGCAGGACGCAGAGCTCGCCACCTTGGTCATCGCCGATGACGATCGGATCGACGGCCGCTACCTGGAGGTCAACCAGTCGATTCTCACCATGCTCGCAACTCAGGGGCCAGTGGCTACGGATCTCCGCCTGATTTCGGCGCTGCTACACGTGATTCACAGCGTCGAGCGGATGGGAGATCAGTGTGTGAACATCGCGAAAGTCATACCTCTCACCGGCAACGATGCGCCGCAGCGAGCAGAGATGGTCGACCGGATCGTGAAGATGGGACAGCAGGCCAGGGCGATGCTCTCCCAAGCCAAGAAGGCGTTCGAGAATCGCGATATCGGACTCGCCAAGGATCTGGTCCATCAGGACGACTTGATCGATGAGTTGAACAAGGAGTGCTTCCAGGTCGCGGTTCAGGTCGGTGACGATGTAGACACACGAGAGTGGGCGATGACGATGATGTTGGTTGCCCGGGCAATCGAGCGGATCGGCGATAACGCCGTGGACATCGGCGAGCAGGTTGCGTTCGTGGTTACCGGACTGTTCGAAGAGTTCGAGGACGCTTCGGGTACCGAGGAGCATTTGCTCGACCCCAAGTCGGAGTAGTCGGCGGCCCGCACCTTCGCGGCCCATCCGATCTCCCTGCGAGGATTCAATCCCGTGCCCTGCGCCGCGATCGACATCGGTTCGAACACCACGAGGCTGCTCGTTGCCGAAGTAGAGGGCGGCGAGTTGACCGAGGTAATGCAGCAGCGCGCTTACACGAGTATCGGCAGGGGCGCAAAGCGAAACGGCAAGATCACCGCAGAGAAGATCGCCGAGGTCGCAGAGGTCGTGCAGACCCAGGTCAAGCTTGCCAACGAGATGGGAGCCGAAGAGGTTCGGATAGTCGCCACGGCTGCGATCAGGGAATCGAAGAACTGCAAGAAGGTCGTTGCAGCCATCTCCGAATCAGTGGGCTTGCCGGTCGAGGTGCTCTCCGATGAGCAGGAGGGGCGATTCGCCTTTCTCGGTGCGACCCGGGCGCTTGCGCACCCCAGTGACGGCAAGTTGGCGGTGGTCGACATCGGAGGCGGATCATCTGAAGTGATCTTCGGCTCGCTCTCCGGGGGCGTCGAGAAGGTCCAGTCGTTCAATATCGGCTCGGGCTCTCTTGCAGACGAGCACCTCAAGGGCGACCCACCCTCGGCCTCGGAGATCCGCGCGCTTCGCGATCACATCAAGGATTTCTTCGAAGGGGTCGAGCTGGAGAAGCCCGATCAGGCCGTTGCGGTCGGGGGCAGTGCAACATCGCTGAGGACGCTGGTCGGCGCGGTGCTCGAGTACGAGACCCTCGAAAGAGCCGTGCGGATACTGACCGACGACGAGATGCTCGAGGTGGCAAGGCGCTTCGAGCTCGACTCGCGCAGGGTCAGGATCTTGCCTGCGGGAGTGCTTCTGCTCGAGAAGTTTTCCGAGATGCTCAAGGTGCCGATGCAGATAGGCCGCGGGGGATTGCGTGAAGGTGTGATTCTGGACATGGTCCACGCCCGGAACGGCAACGGCAACGCGGCTGGCAAACTCGCCGCCTAGCTCCGTCTTCCCCCAAGCCAGGCACTGCTAGCGAGCCTGCGCGGATTTTCCGGTCGGGGCGTAGCATTGCCGGAATGGAACCAACCGCTCACACCGGCGCGAAGGCGCCACGAGACGAGGCGGCAGGGCAGACCGGCGCTCCTGGCAGCCCTGACTTGGCCGAGCCATCGCTCTACTTCAACCGCGAGCTTTCGTGGCTGGACTTCAATGACCGAGTGCTGCAGCTTGCAGAGGATCCGGCCACCCCGCTGCTCGAACGAGTCAGATTCTGTTCGATCTTCGAGAACAACCTCGACGAGTTCTTCATGGTGCGGATCGCCGGCATGCACGACGCGGTCGAGGAGAAGCTCGGCCCACAAGGCGCCGATGAGATCCAACCCGCGGCAGTGATTGCCGAGGCCAGGGGCCGGGTAATCGAGATGACAGGGCGGATCGAGCGCTGTATCAGCGAGGAGATCCAACCCGCGCTGTCTGAGCACGGCATCAGGCTGATCTCTCTCGACGATGCAACCGACGATGAGCGGGCCGAGTTGGACGCTCTGTTCGAAAAGCAGATCTTTCCGACCCTGACTCCGCTCGTGATCGGCCGAGGGCGTCGGTTCCCCTACTTCTCGAACGTCTCGCTCAGCATTGGCTTGTTGCTTCGTAATCCTGAAACTGATGAAGAGGTCGTCGCGCGAGTCAAGGTCCCGAAGGAGAACCTCAGGCGGTTCCTTGCAACCGGTGATGGCAACACCTTCGTGCCGATCGAGCAAGTAATCGCTGCAAACCTCGCTGACCTCTTTCCCGGCATGGAGATCGTCCATCACTCGCTCTTCCGCGTTACCCGCGACACCGACTACGACGTAAACGATGAGGCTGGAGATCTGCTTCGAGCGGTCGAAGAGGAGGTACGTCGCCGACGCTTTGGCGAGGTCGTTCGCTTGGAGGTATCTGACGACATGGAGCCGCGTCTGCGCGAGCTCCTGGTCGAGTCACTCGGAGTCGAGGAGATGCAGGTTTACGACACCGACGGCTTGATGGGCATAGGTGACCTGGACGAGATCGCATCGATCTCTGGCTACGAATCGCTGTGTTATCCGGCATGGAGCGGGGTGACGCCCCCGCGCTTGCTGCAGGGCAAGTCTCGCCGCAAGTCGAAGATCTTCGATGTCGTGCGTGAGTCGGATCTGCTCGTCCACCACCCCTACGACTCCTTCACCGCAACGGTTGGGCGGTTCATCGATGAGGCGGTCGAGGACCCTGAGGTTCTTGCGATCAAGCAGACCGTGTACCGCACCGGCGCGGATTCACCGCTGGTAGGCGGACTGATCGAGGCAACCGCTCGCGGCAAGCAAGCGGTCTGCATGGTCGAGCTGAAGGCTCGCTTCGACGAGAACGCAAACATCCGCTGGGCCAAGTCGATGGAGGAGGCCGGCGTCCATGTGGTCTACGGCATCCCGGGCCTCAAGACCCACTGCAAGTGCGCGCTGGTGGTCAGGCGGGAGGGCGATGGTGTTCGCCACTACGTGCACATCGGCACCGGCAACTACAACCCGAAGACCGCACGCCTCTATACCGATTTCGGTCTGTTCACATCCGACCCCGACATCGGCGCTGATATCGCCGAGATGTTCAACTACTTGACCGGCTACGCGCGCCCAAAGGCCTATCGCAAGGTCCTGGTTGCCCCCTTCAACTTGAAAGAGGGGATCGTGTCCGAGATCGAGAAGACGATCCAGGCGCATCAAGACGGCAAGCCGGCACGGATCAGGATGAAGATGAACTCGTTGCTGGATCCCGCCTCGATCCAGGCTCTCTATCGGGCGTCGCAGGCCGGAGTGCCGGTGGAGATCAACACCCGCGGCATCTGCGCTCTGCGACCCGGAGTACCCGGGATCTCCGACAACATCCGTGTGGTCTCGATCCTCGGGCGGTTCCTCGAGCACTCCCGAATCTACGCCTTCGAGCGCGGCGAAGACAGCCGTTACTTCATCGGTTCAGCAGACTTGATGCCTCGAAACCTCTACAACCGGGTCGAGTTGCTGGTGCCCGTCGAGGACCTTCACCTGCAGGGAGAGCTCTCGGGAGCTCTCGATATCGCCTTTGCCGACAACACCGGTGCGTGGGAGCTCGGCTCAGCCGGGGATTGGTCGCGACTCGATCCGGGCGAGGCTCCGCGTAGTCTGCAGGACGAGATGATGGCCTCCCACATAGAGCGTTTCAACCTCGCGTCGAAAGATCTCTCCGACTGATGCCTGGCGCGGGTGGATTTTCACTGAAAGGTGGCGGCGGCGCCTCGAAAGACGCACCCTTCTTCGACCTCCTAGCCGAGGCCGGCGCCAACCTTCAAAGCGTCTCTGACCTGCTGGTCAGGCTGTTCGAGACTTGGCCTGAAGATGAGGGGATCGCGCGCGAGATCCTCAAGGCCGAACAAGAAGGTGACCGCATTACCCAGGCGGTGGTCAAACGACTGAACAGCGAAAAGCCGAACTCGATCGATTCGGCGGATCTGTACGCGTTGGCAACGCAGCTAGATGATGTTGCCGACGACATCGAGGAAGTCGCGGATTTCATGGCCCTCTACAAGATCGAGGCACCGATGGATCAGGGCAAGGTCCTGGCCGAGATCCTCTCGGCATCCTGTGATCAACTCGCTGCCGCGCTTGCGGGGTTGCGCACCGGAGAAGACCTCGAACAGCGTTGGGTAGAGATACACAGACTCGAAAACGAGGGCGATCGCGTTTGGCGCGAGGCGCTGGCATCGCTCTTCTCCGACGGGATCGACCCGATGGTGGTGATCCGCTGGAAGGACATCTTCGGAGTGCTCGAGCGCGCGATAGATGCCACTGAGACAGCAGCACACCACATCGAGTCGATCGTCGTCAAGCGCTCGTAAGGGCTGTATGCCAGCCAAGAAGAAGAAGAAGAAGGCGAGGCCGGGCGAGACTCGTACCCAGCGGGCTGACCGACATCTCTCCGAGTTGCTGCAGGAGCTTAGAGTGGCGCTTCCCGGTGCCCAGGTGCTGTTTGCATTCCTGCTCACCGTTCCGTTTGCGGCGCGGTTTGGCGAGTTGGACGATGTGGGGGAGTACGTCTACTTCGGAGTCCTGCTCTGTACTGCGATATCGGTCGCATTGCTGATTGCTCCAAGCGCGGCTCATCGGATTCTCTTCAGGCAGCGCGACAAGGAGTTCCTGGTGGACCTTTCGAATCGCTACGCGCTCGCCGGCCTGGCCTTTCTTGCGCTTGCGATTACCGGCGCGGTCTGGGTGGTTTCGGACCTGCTGTTTGCTCGGCCGGTGACCGCAGTGACGGTTGCCTTCATCGCAATTCTCTTCGTAGTGATCTGGTTCGTCGAGCCGATTCGCCGACGCTCGCGGTTAGGAAGGAAGCACCGCTAGGTAGAAGAAGGCGCAGCGCTAGTCGTTCAGCAGATGGCCGAGTTCGATCTCGATCTCGGCCAGGAAGGGGAGATCGGGATCGGTCTGGCTGAGATCACGTAGATCCTCACGCCAGAGCATCAGGCGCTCATCGAAGTTGGTACCGAGCTTGGCTCCGACCTCGGCGCGCTGCTCTCCGTCCAGTGTGGTCCAGTCGCGCAGATTCGCTACTCGGTCGGCTGCGTAGATCACGCTTGACGGTCGCCCCGCTGAGATCGCCTTGCGCCGAAGATCGCGTTTGCGATCGGCATAAGAGGCCAGCGAAGGGTCCTCGGTGCAGGCGATCACGACATCGGCGACCAGATCACCGAAGCGCTGGCGAAGCTGCGATGCGTTTACATCGGTCTTCTCGAGCACATCGTGCAGGTAGGCGGCGGCGATCGTCTCGGGATCGTCGGTGGAGGAAGCGACGATTTCTGCGACGGCGATCGGGTGCTCGATGAACTCGTTGCCGGTTTGCTTGCGGAACTGCCCACGGTGCGATTGCTCCGCCAGTTTCCGTGCGGATTCGATCATCTCATCGGTCGGGATGTTCCCGACAGCGCCGCTCGTAGGGGTCCGGGGCATTGGGCAACTGACGGTACCGAATTTGCCTGCATTCGGAGGTGCAAAGCCGCATGAATACTGACTCCACAGTCAATCCAGGCATCTGGCTAGACTCGCCGAGATGGCCAAGAACCTGAGAAATGTCGGAATCGTGCTTTTGCTGGCCGCTTTGGTGGCATTCGTTCCCGGCGGAGATGCGCTCTCACGGACCCTGATTTTGGCTATCAGCCTTGCTTTTCTGGCAGGAATCGGGTTTCTGGCTTACCGGCTTTATCGCGACCAGCACCTGATGCTGGCTGGTTTGAGCGATCTGCGGCGAGCCGTGCTCTACGGAGCGGTTGGGCTGATCGCGCTCCTGATCGCCGGCTATCAGGCTTTTTCCGGCTTCGGTGGCGGGGTAGTGATCTGGCTCGCGCTGCTGTTGGCCGCTGCCGTCGCGATCTTCCTGATCGTGCGCGAAGCGAACCGTTACGGCTGAGCCTCACGCCGGCGGTTTGTGAATTTACATCCCGTAAACCGGAATTACACAACTCAGGCTCGCTGCTGGAGCAGACTCGCCTGAAATCGCCAGGAACTTCGGGCGGGAAAACGCTACTCAAGGAGACGAACAAGTGAAGAAGCGCATTTCAGGAAAGAGCAGGGCAGGGCTGTTCGTTCTGGTCGCGCTCGCTATGGCAGCGATCGCACCGGCTGCAGCATCGGCTGGGGTCTTTGACGACACCGATAACCGGGGTCCGATAGACAGCACGGGAAGTCACTTCAACGAGGGCTACAACGATGGCGCAGCTTTCCAGTGTGACGGCCTCGTCAGGTACCAAGGCAAGAAGCCGAGTTATGACCTCGAGTACGACTTCAGTTGTGACTCGTTCTTCGCCGGCTACGTGATCAGCAGCAACAAGCTGATCGACAGCTACGACACAGAGTCGATCGTGACTGATTCAGAAGGCGTTCCCTCTGACAACGCCGAGGGATTCGACTGTGAGGGCTTGATCCCGGGGAACGGTTTCTCGTGCCGCGGCAATGGCTCTCTGGATCTGGATCCCGGCACCTCGGGGCAGCAGATGCCATCTCTGTATTCGATCAGCCAAAAGACCAGCGGCACCGGAACAGACTCGGATGGCAACACGAGCGTCGATTGCAGTGCGACCTCGGTCAGGCTCTGCCTCAGTACGGCGTCTTCTTATACATACGAGAAGACCGGTGCGTTGCCGGACAGTACGGTGGTCGGCAGGATGGGCACGTTCAGCCACCCCTGCAGTAAGACCAATCGGTCCCGTCAGGGAAAGTCGAATCGCCAGCGGTTCTTCCTCACCGTTTACGGCTATCGATACGTCGAGAAGATCGTTTCGCTCGATGTAACTCCGACGGTGACACCGATCCTGACCGGCGGTTACAAGCTGACCTCCTCGCAGCCGATCATGCTCAAGGGTCCGGTTGGGAAGTGCGTCAAGAAGTAGCAAGAGTTCCAATACCGCTTGGGTAGGGGTCTCGAGCGGAAATGGAAGCAGGGAAACGGTCGCGCTCAGGCGCGGCCGTTTTTTTTTACATCAGGTTCACGGGCAGGTCACATGTGGGCGTGCGCAGGCGTGAAGACTCCCGACCGTAAGCCTGGAAACGACTGGGCACAAGGCAAGGGAAGGAGCTGCAAAGTGAAGAAGTCCAGATTCAAAATTGCGCTCGTGGCATGTGCAGCAGTGGCAGCAGTAGCCGCTCTGCCGGCAGCAGCGCAGGCAAAGCAGACGATCACCATCAGCGGATCGACCTCGGTCGCTCCTTTGATGACCAAGTGGGCCCGTGCCTATGCACGGTCCAACAGCGTTGGCTTCAGGATCCTCCAGGGAGGTTCTGACGTTGGTGTGGCTGACGTATCCAAGGGTGCGGTGACGATCGGTATGTCGTCTCGTGACCCCAAGTCGGGAGATCCGGGTGGCCTGGTTTGGAACAAGGTTTCCAAGGATGCTCTCTGCGTAATCACCAACAAGTCGAATGGCGTCTCGAATCTGACCCAAGCGCAGGTTCAGGCGATTTTCGGCGGCAGCGTTCGTAACTGGAACTCGGTCAGCGGTTCGCCGAAGTCCGGAACGATCGATACGATCGTGCGCACCGCGGCATCGGGTACGCAGGATGCATTCAAGAAGCTGTTCCTCGGTTCGACCAGCGTCTTCTCCGGTGCAACCCAGAAGGCCTCGAGCGGTCTGGTGGAGCAGGCAGTGAAGTCGAACCCGAACGCGATCGGATATGTATCGCTTGCGTTCACCAAGGGCGAGGTCAACTCCGTTGCCTACAACGGTACGGCTTGCACCTTGCGCAATGCCAAGGCTGGTACCTATCAGGGCACCAGGAACTTCTGGGTAGTCACCAAGGGTGCTCCCAGTGGAGCAGCCAAGAAGTTCATCGACTGGATCAGGAACTCTCGCGCAGCTGCAAAGCTCGCCGACTCTGAGTGGGTATCGCTCTGAGCGAGGGAATTCTCAAGAAGTTCCCTGATCTGAAGGGAGCTGCTTCCAATCCCGACCAGCGCGCCGAGTTGATGCTCGGCGCGCTGGCGGTTGGGAGCCTCGTTCTGATCGGGTTCATGATCGCCTTCGTACTGGGCGAAGCGTGGCCCTCATTTGCAAACAACGGATTCATCAAGTGGTTCGGCTGGGGAGGAAACACCGATCAGCAGTTGGAAGCGATCTTCAACTCTCCGGGTGATCCGAGCGCCTACGTATACGAGATTCGAACCTTCCCGCTTCTCTACGGCACCGCCTTGATCACCGGAGGTGCCGTGATCATCGCAACGATCCTCTCCGTTCTCTCGGCGGTCTTCATCGTCGAGTTCGCGCCGAGTTCACTGCGGCGGCTGCTGGAGCCAGTTGTCAAGTTGCTCGCTGCCGTGCCTTCAGTGATCTACGGGTTGATCGGCATCCTGGTGGTGGTCCCGTTCTTCGACAAGGTCTTCGTCACCGAAGGAGCCAAGGAGTCGGTGCAGTACGTGATCCAGCTGACAGGCTCCAACATCACAGTCGCTGTATTCATCCTCACGATCATGATCGCCCCAATCATGATCGCGATCGTGGTCAACGCGCTCAACTCTGTCCCCGGTTCTTGGAGTCAGGGTGCGATTGCGCTGGGAGTCAACCGCTGGCGCGCCATGTGGACGGTGGTAGTGAGAGCTGCGCGTCCCGCGATAGTCGCAGCCGCCGTTTTGGCAACCGCTCGCGCGCTCGGTGAGGCGATCATGCTTTCGATGGTTTCGGGGTCGGTTTCGTTTTCTCCCAACCCACTGGATGGTTTGATCTTCTTCCTCGAACCTGCTCGACCGTATGCCCCGGCAATAGTCGAGAACTCCGAAGGCCTGACGATCCCGCCATTCGGACAGACGATCTACGCATTCGCCGCGGTGCTGCTCTTCTCGGCCGGAATGCTCTCGTTCGCTGGCTGGTTCATCCGCCAGAAACTCCGCAAGTACACCCTCACCCCGACCTGAGCTATGGCCACCCCTACCAAGAAGTCGAAGAAGAAGCAGTCGCCTCCCAAGGCCAAGTCCGCCAAGGCGACGGGCGCAAAGGCGAAAAAGCAGAAGGTGGCACCTGCCTCCAACGGAGCCGACGGGCAGATCCATGGCAACTGGTTCGACGAAACCCTGGAGAAGGCTCCGTGGCGCAACAACTCAGATGACTTCGACCCGCGTGCTGAGCGAGAGGCTTGGAGTTTGAGCGACAAGATCGGCCTGCGCCTCGCCTGGGCGGCGGGGATATTCCTCTGCCTGGTGGCGGGAACGATCATGCTCTACATGCTGGTCAAGGGGCTGCAGTACCTCAAGGTAAGTGAGCTCACCTCGAGTCCCCTGCCGACCCTCGATCAGAGCCAGTCAGGCGGCTACCTAGACCCACTTCTCGGCACTCTCATCCTGACGGTTCTGGGGATCTTGATTGCTCTGCCTATCGGCGTGGCGATCGCGGTCTGGCTCAGCGAGTACGGACGCCCCAAGCCGCTCGCCCGAGCTGTCGAGTCTGCGATAGAGATCGTTGCTGGTACCCCGAGCATCGTGCTTGCGATCTTTGGTTTGATCATCTTCCAAGGGAGCTTCTTCTCGTTTCTCTCCTTCACCGCCGATGGCGGGGCGGTCTTCGGTCGCTCTTTCTTCTGCGCCGGTGCGATGATGTCGCTCATCGCGCTGCCCTTGGTCGTCGGGTCCACCCGCGAGGCCTTGCAGTCGATCCCGGCCCACGTACGCGAGGCCTCTTACGCGCTAGGCAAAGACAGAGCCTCGACCATCCGCAGGGTGCTTTTGCCGGGGGCTCGAGCTGGGATAGGCACCGGCGCATCGCTTGGAATGGGGCGCATCGCCGGCGACACCGCGATCGTGGTCTTGCTGCTCGGCGCGACGCTCGAGCTTCAACCGGTCGGTAACGCTCCGATCTTCTCGCTGCTCAAGGGAACCGGCAGCACCCTCACCAGCTACGTCTACAACAACTCCCCGGCTGGCGAGGGCAACGCACCCGAAAAGGCCTACGCCGCGGCCTTCGTGCTGCTGTTGATCGTGGTCTTTCTCAACTTTGCAATCGCATCTCTCGTGAAACGAAAGGAGCCGGAATGGAGAAGCTGAACAACCCACCGCCAGTTCGCCGGATCAAGGCGGACAAGAAGTCGAAGCCGGCGAAGCCCAGCGCCAAGCGCGCTGCAGCAAGCAAGAACGGGCGAGCCAGCGTAAAAGCCAATCGCTCGCGACCGAAGATCGAGTCGGTGGAGCGGATGCGCACGGTCGATCTCGGTATCGCCTACGGCGGTAAGTCGGCGGTCAACGGCGTATCGCTGCAGATCAAGAAGGGAGAGGTCCTTGCTCTGATCGGCCCCTCTGGTTGTGGCAAGACGACCTACCTCCGCTCACTGAACCTGCTGGTAGAGCAGACGCCGACCGCGACCCGCACCGGCAAGATCCTGCTCGACGGCGAAGACGTGGACAAGCTCGAGCTGACCGAGCTTCGGCGCAAAGTGGGGATGGTCTTCCAGCAGCCGAATCCGTTCCCGATGAGCATCTTCGACAACATCGCTTACGGCATTCGCGAGCGAGGTTCCCGCAAGCCGACCAGGCGTGTGCTGAAGCCTTTCGTCGAGGAAGCGCTCGACCGGGCCAACCTTCTCGAGGAGGTCAAGGACAACTTGAGCCATCCGGCACTGCGGCTCTCTGGCGGCCAGCAGCAGCGGCTCTGTATCGCCCGCTCGCTGGCAGTCGAGCCAGAGGTGCTGCTGCTCGACGAGCCGTGCTCGGCGCTCGACCCGCGCTCGACCGCAGCGATCGAAGATCTCGTGATGAAGCTGCGCAGCGAACTTGCGATCGTGATCGTCACCCACATCATGCAGCAGGCTCAGCGAGTGGCCGATCGGGTTGCCTTCATGTACCTCGGTGATCTGGTCGAAGAGGGGTCGGTCAGCCAGGTCTTCAACAAGCCCCAGCAGAAGCGCACACGCGACTACGTGAGTGGAGATTTCGGTTGAGCCGAATCGCCGCAATCTCGTTCAAGCGGTTGGGTGCCACCCTTCCGCTCTGTCTGCTCGTTGCAGGTGGCGGGTTCGTGCTCTCTGGTTGCCAGTCGACCCAGGCAAAGAGCGCTGAGCCAGCCAAGGAGGGAGCCAAGTTGATCGATCCGGGAACGGTCCAGATCGGCGACGAGAACGTCCAGGTGGACGTTCTCGAGACGGCCCTGCTCACCGACCAGTACGGAACGGCAGTGGCTGTAACTCTCAAGAACAACTCGGATCGCTTCCTCGCGAACCTGCCGATCCAGATCGATGTTCGCGACAAGAAGGGCAAATCGATATTCAAAAACAATCAGGTCGGGACCTCTCCTGCGCTGCTCGGATATCCGCTCGTAGGCCCTGGCCAGACCGTGACCTGGGTCCACGATCAGATTCTCGTTTCCAGCAAGCCGGCGTCGGTCAAGGTCACGGTCGGTTCCAAGGTGGACCCACCGCCGGCCGGAGAGCCTCCGAAGATCGTCGTCTCCGACATCAAGCTGCAAACGGACCCGGTTTCAGGAGTCGAGGTGGTTGGCAAGGCGGAGAATCTTTCGCCACTCGATCAGCAGGAGATGATCTTCTTCGCGGTTGCCCGCAGGGGCGGCAAGATCGTCGCAGCCGGAAGGGGAGGGCTGAAGAAGCTCTCCGGAGGACAGAAGACCGATTTCGCGAGTTTCTTCATCGGTGACCCCAGGGGAGGCGACGTAGCGGTAGAGGCCCCGCCGACGACTCTCAACTGATCAATTCGTAAAGCCAGGGATAGAAAGGAAAGAACGAGATGGCAACCAAGACCAAAGAGCGCCTAGCTTCGAAGAAGGCGAGTTCGAAGAAGAAGGAAGATGCAACCAGCGTGCTCCCGATGCTCGGAGCTGAGGGTGACGAATGCCGTGAGTGCGGCTCTCCGCTTGCGACAGACCAGCGCTACTGCCTCGAATGTGGTGATCGAAGGACTGGACCGCGGGTTGATTTTGCACACCACCTGCGTAACGCCGGTCCCGACGCGCATGTAGAAGCCGGAGCGGTGGCAGCAGCTGAGGGCAAGTCAGGTAGCGACTGGGGAGGAGCCAAGGGTGTGGCAGGTGGGATCGCCGTGCTCGGGATCATGCTCCTGCTCGGAGTGCTGATTGGTCGCGGTCAGACCACGACGACTGCCCAGCAGCCCGTGGTGGTGAGTGGCACCAGCACGACCGGTACTACGACCGATGCTGCCAACAAGGACGCGGCCAACAGTAAGGACGGCACGAATGTGGATACCGGCAATGCCCAGACGCTCGATCAGGGCACTCTGGACGCGCTGGAGGGTGCGAGCGGCAAGGACTACTTCGAAGCCTCGAAGAACCTTCCCGACACCATCGCGACTCCTGGTCAGGCAGAGAAGAACGACCCCAACTGGAAGCCCGGCGGCGGAAGCGGTTCGGTGACGATCCCATGAACGAGCGGATCGAAGACGCAAAGGAGCGCCTACTCAAGTTCACTCGCCGCAACGGCAGCTCGGGTGGCGATGGGGGTACTCCAGAGATGCGGGCAAAGCGCGACGAGTTGCGCAAGCAGTTCGTCGAACTGCAGTGGGATCTCGGTGGCATCACATACGAGATGGCAGCTCGCGACCACTACCGCCTGGATGTCTTGAACAATCACGCTGCCAAGCTGCAGGAGATCGACTCGCAGTTGGGTCAGGTCGAGCGGATGATGAAGATGGAGGAGTCCGGAGCGGCCGGTGCTTGCCCGGAGTGCTCCGCACTACAGGCTCGTGGCGCGATGTTCTGCTGGCAGTGCGGTAAAGAGCTGGTACAGGAAGGCAAGGGGTAGCGCTGTCCGTCTCGCTCTGCAGAGAGTGCGGCTCGGCCCTCGCGCCAGAGCAGCGGTACTGCATCTCATGTGGCCTCAGGGTCGCACCGCTCGGCATGCCATCGGGCGGGGTGGCGGCACCTACTCCGCGCGCCGTAACCGGTGCGCGCAAGGGTCCACCGGCGCAGGTGCTTTCGATGTATGCAGCGATCACTCTCGGATTCGGCGTGGTGGTCGGGACCGCGCTCGACCCTGGTCTGACCGGACTCGGCGCCGTCGGTCCCCAGATCATCCAGTTGCCCGGCCAAGAGGCTCCGTCGACTGATTCGGGTATCACGGCTGATTCGGGCACAGGCGGGTCGGCCGCAGCCCCTCAGCCGGCAAGCACCGGTTCCGGCTCTTACGCCTACGGATCGGGCTCCAGCGGTTCTTATGGAGGCGGAGGAGGAGGGGGAGGCGGTAGCAACAAGCCCAAGCCCAAGTACCTCACCGGAACCGTCGCGCAGGTCAATCCGTATGCAAACAGCTACGCCCTTGCGATCGGCAACGGCCCCCTTACCTCGGTGCACGCGGCTGATGCGCCCGAGATCGGTACCGATGTGAAGGTCAAGGTGGTCGAGCTGTTCAACGGCACCTACGCTCAGACAGGCGAGCCTCAGACACAGAAGGCGACTCGAACCAGCACAGCCAAGGGGGGCTCGGCCAAGAAGGCAGCTACCCGCGACTCACGCACCACAGAGACTTCTGTCGAGTTCTCCGGCACGGTCAGCTATCGGGACACGCTGAGGGGGATGTACACCGTCTCCTCGCTAGGCGTTTCGGCTCTGGTTCATGCTCCCGACGGCTTCGTGATCTCCGACATCCCTGATGTAGGCGATCTGGTTCAGGTGAAGGCAAAGGTCGAAGATCTCTCCCAGACCAGCGGCGAGAAGAAGGACCGCGCGGGTCAGCCCGGCGCAACACCACGCGACATAACCGGCTGTAACCCCGAGGCTTCGTATCCGACAGAGCCGGTTGCGGCGTCGACTAGGTTGGTCGAGGAGTCCCATACCGTGACTCTGACCGGATTGACCAACTACTCGATCGCTGGGATCGTCCAGCGATCGTGCGAGGACGACAGCCAGCTGATCGTCTCCGCCGATGACCTGAACGCGACCGGAGAAGGCTTGTCGTTTTCCGCACCTGAGGACTTCGATCTCGACCTGGTTGGTCTCGGGCAGTCGTTCATCCTCTATCTCCAGCGAGACGAGCAGGGCGGGGTCGAGGTGCTTGGCTTGGTCAGCGATCACGGACGTAGCGGTGCCGACGACGACACCTCCGCCCAGGGCGTCACCGGCTGAGATTCAGAGTTCTCTCACCGGCTGAAAACAGGCCTGTTGCGCATTCGTCACATCGTCTTGTCGTTTTCTTGACGCTTCTCGAAGGTCCCGCCAGCAGCTGGAGGGCAGTATTGCCGCCTTGCATCTGTCGGGAGATAGCGCACGAGCACGGAGACTTTGCTCCAGCCAATCGGGTCAGGCGGCGGTCGAGCTGGTTGCCGTCCTGCCGCTGGTTGGCTTGGCTGCAGTCCTCTGCTTCCATCTGGCGATAGCGGGCTGGGCGCTCTGGTCGGCGGCTGAGGCAGCGAGGGCGGGGGCCCGGGCGGTCGCGGTGGACTCGAAGGCCCGCCGGGTTGCCCTTGCGGCACTGCCCGCGGCACTCCGCGATCACGCGATTGTGGATTTCAGCTCCGGAAGGGCAACTGTGAGTGTTGCCGCCCCCACCCTGCTGCCGGGCGTCTCTCTGCCGCGGCTGGGCGCCGAGGCAGGCCCGCTGGAGCCCCATGCCTGAGTGGCGCCTGCATCCGCTTGCTGAGCAGGGTCAGGCATCGATCGAACTGATCGCCGGCATTCCGGTCTTGCTGATGGCTGGGGCGATCGCCTTTCAGCTTCTCTTGGCCGGTTATGCGCTCTCTCTGGCCGACGGGGCGAGCGAGGCGGGGGCGGTAGCCGCCGCTGCCGGCTCGGACCCGAGGCATGCGTCGCGCGAGGCGCTGCCAGATTGGGCGCGGGCCCGCTCGCAGGTGGAGGTCAGCGGAGGACGAGTGCAGGTGCGTATCGCCACCCCGGCGGCCGTACCCGCGGTTTCGCGTCTACTCGAGGTCGAGTCGAGCGCTTGGGCCAAGCCGGACACCTCTTCAGCCGGAGCATCGGACAGATGAGTCGTTTCGCGATCGCAGTCGTTGGATCACCGCTGATCGATTCGACTGCTGGGTTGGCCGCGACCATCGCGGTAGCGGTGGCAAGAGCGGATCAGATGTCATGTCTGCTGGTCGAAGCGGTGCATGATGACTCAACTCATCGCTCACCTACCCTCCTTGCCTCGGCCGAGGCCAGGGCGATCGAGGCCCGCTTGCGAGGTAAGGGGTTGGAGGCGGCATCGCGTGGGCATATCTGCTCGATCTCACTTACCGAGGAGCGGTGGGAAGAGGTAGGCCCGCCGGCGCTGGTCGAGCTCGCGATGCCAAGTCGAGTGGTCTTTTCATTTGGCTCAGAGGCCCCCCACCGGCGGATCAGTGAGTTGGGTGACGAGACTGGCGGCTGTGTTGCCTTGCTGGATCTGCCAGCAGAGCGGCCGCTTGGTGCTCTCGTAGCCGCGGAGATGTTGGAAAGAGGCATCCCAGTCAAGGTGACCGACAGACAGCCGGGTCCGGTTGCAACCAGACGCGCTCTTGCGGGGGTCATGCCCGGTGGGGCTGCCGAGCAGTACGCGCAGCGGGTTGTCGCGCACCTCGCCCGCCAGCGCTGTCATGGCGGCGAGCAGGTGTCAGGGCCAAGATGAGAGACCGTCGATTCGAGAGAGGGCAGGCAGCTCCTGCGGTGCTCGGATGTGCCCTAGCGATCGTCTTCGCCTCGACTTTGCTTGCAGGGATAGGTGGTGCGACTACCGGTGCCTCGCGCCTGCAGCGAGCTGCGGATCTGTCTGCGCTTTCGGGTGCGCGGACGGTCTACGAGGGACTCCCCAGGCTGTTGGCTACGGGCTCCGATCCGGAGCAGAACGAGTTGCTCGAGCGGGCAGCAGTCGATTCGGCCCGCCTCGCTGCTCAGCGAAACGGCGTGGATCCCCGCAAGATCAGGGTCGAGTTCGGTTCCGGCGCCGACTCGCTTCCGATGCGGGTTCGAGTCAGCATCAGCAGTGGCATCGACACCCGTCAGCTGCCTGGAGGTCGACGTCTCGCGCAGTCGGGAGAGCGCGAGGTCTCCGTGCTGGCCTCAGCCACCGCCGAGGCTGCGCCACCGCCGGGCTGGTGGACGGGCATGCCCGGATACGCCTCAGGCGGCGGTTACTCGGGACCGCTGGTCTACCGAAACGGCGAGGGCATGCGACCCGATGTAGGCGCGGCATTCGACCGTATGGCACGAGCCGCAGGCAGGTCCGGAGTGGCGCTGTATGTCGTCTCGGGATTCAGATCCGACGCCGAACAGGCCGAACTATTCGCCCGCCACCCAGACCCTCGCTGGGTGGCTCCACCTGGCAAGTCACTGCACCGTTGCGCAACCGAGTTGGATCTCGGACCGTCAGCCGCCTACGGGTGGCTCGCATCGCATGCGAGGCGGTTCGGCTTCTCACAGCGCTACTCGTGGGAGCCGTGGCACTACGGGTTCATCGCCGGTCCGGCGCCCTGCTCGGTCGTCTCGCCCTCCTCCCCAGAGGCAGGCCCGGCGGCAGTGCCTGCGTTCGTACCAGCTCGATTTCGTGATCCGATAATCAGGGGGGCTGCCCGCTCTGGTGTATCAGCAGCGCTGCTTGCTGCGCAGCTGATGGCGGAGTCGGGGTTCGACCCCAACGCTGTGTCGCCCGCGGGGGCAGCGGGGATAGCCCAGTTCATGCCGGCTACTGCACGCGAGTGGGGACTTCGAAATCGGTTCGACCCGGTCGCCTCGATCGCAGCTCAGGCGAGGTTCATGGGCGCTCTGCTTCGGCAGTTTCGCTCGGTCCCGCTTGCCCTCGCGGCCTATAACGCTGGTCCCGGCGCGGTGTCGTCGTGCCACTGCGTGCCTCCATACCCTGAGACGAAGGCGTATGTGGCTAGGATCCTCGCCTTGATGGACGGCAGCGGCGCACTGTTGGTGCCTGGCCCGGAGGTGCAGCTGGTCAGGTGAGTCTCGGCTTCAGTCAGGCAGCAGACGACCGACAGAGTCGGCAACGCAACATGGCTTTTCGGAGCCCTCTACCTCGACCGTAAAGCGGACCACGATCTGAACCCATCCGCCGCCGACGTCTTCGACTTCGACCAACTCAGCGGTGGCGCGGATATTCGAGCCGGCCGGAACCGGGGCGGGGAACCGGACCTTGTTCCAGCCGTAGTTGACGGCGAGCTTGAATCCGTCGATTTCCATCAAGCCCATCCTCAAGCCATCGATCGCAGAGAGGGTGAGGTTTCCGTGGGCGATCGTGGTACCGAAAGGACTCTCGGTCTTGGCACGCTCGACATCTACATGGATCCACTGGTCGTCACCCGACAACTTGGCGAACTCGTTGATGTCTTCCTGGGTGATCGTGCGCCACTCGCTCGGACCAGCAACCTGTCCCTGGAGGGACTTCAGCTCTTCGAGGCCTGTCGCCTTTACTCCGGCCATCGAGCTACTTACCTGCGTTTTCGGAGACGTAGGCGGATACGGCGTCGATCTGGGCATCGCTAAGCACGCCCTTCCAGGCCGGCATCCCTCCGCCGCCGTTGATCACCTGGGTCTTGACTTCCTCGTAATCGACATTCGCGCTGTCGAGATTCGGGCCGATGTTGCCGTCGGTCCCTGCGGCCGAGAGGGTGTGGCAGGTGCCGCAGTTCTGGACGAATACCGTCTGTCCTTCGTTGGCTACCGCCCCGCCTCCGCCCGACTGTTCGGTGGTGGTGGCTGCCGAGGTACTGTCGGATCCGGAGTCACTACCGCCGCCGCAGGCGATCAGCCCGAAAGCCGCAACGAGCGCCGTGGTGCTGGCTAGGAGTACTGCTACTGGCTTGCGCATTTGGTGAAGCCCCTTCCCTGAAGCGTCGATGACGTATTTGCAACCTTAGCGGTCGCAGTGGACCTCAGGCGTGGATCAGTCGCCTTCGAACTCCGGCTTCTCGCCAGCGAAGAAGGCGGTCACTCCGCGCTTCAGGTCCTCAGTTCCCATGCTGTCTGCGATGCCATGCCGCTCATTCTGGAGCTGCTCGGTGAGAGAGTTGTCGAGGCTGGTGCCGATCAGCCGCTTAGACATTCGCGTGTAGTGCGGTGCGAGCCTCGCCATCTTCTCGGCCTTCTTCATCGCCACTGCCTCGAGCTCGTCGTCGGCGACCACCTCGGTGACCAATCCCAGCTCGAGCGCTGTCTCCGGGCTGATTACCGGATCCTCCAGAGCGAGTTCGAGCGCCTTGGCAGGTCCTACGACCCGTGGCAGGAAGTAGGTCATGCCGCCGTCTGGCGAGGCGCCGATCCGCCCGTAGGCAATCACGAAGAAGGAGCTCTCGGCGGCGATCCTGAGATCACATGAGAGTGCGAGCGAGAAACCCGCTCCCGCTGCCGCTCCGTTGATCGCTCCGATTACGGGGTAAGGGATGCGCCTGAAATCGACTATCGCCTGGTGCAGGACCTCGGCACCGCGACGGACCTCGGCGGGCAGGTCTACGTCAGGTTCCTCTACGCCCTTCTTGAACCAATTGACATCACCGCCTGCGGAAAAGGCTCGTCCTGCTCCGGTGATGATCAGCGCCCGGTAGGGAGCGCGGTCGGCTAGCCAGCTGGCGGCGAGCGTCATCTCACCGATCATGTGAGGGCTCATCGCATTGACTTCATCGGGCCGGTTGAGCGTGAGCTTTCCGATCTTTCCGTCATCAGAGACGGAGGAGATCTCCAGCGTTTCGAACTCGGGCGGGGTGTTCTCGGTCAAACCAACCTCAGCTTCCTCTCGGATACGGACTTTTCACGGGTTCAATCACTGGTGAGCCTACCCTGTGTGAGATGAAGAAGTCCGACAGGCCAGATGCCTCCCTAGAAGAGTCGCTGCGGGTCCAGCGGCGTCAACTCCCCGACTCCCCAGGCGTCTATATGTTCCGCGACGAGGATGGTGGTCTGCTTTATGTAGGGAAGGCGCTGTCGATCCGCAAACGGGTCGGGTCGCATTTCTCGACAAAGGACGGCCGTAACGCTCGCGAGATGATCCCGCGTATAGCGACGATCGAGAGCCTCGTCTGCGAGAGCGAAGCAGAGGCATTGATCACAGAGCAGAACTTCATCAGGCAGCACCGACCCCGGTTCAACGTGATGCTGCGCGACGACAAGTCCTACCCGTACATCGGCATCAGCCTCGACGAGGAATACCCGAGGGTCTATTTCACCCGGGAAAGGCCAAAACCCAAGCGGGTCTATTTCGGACCCTTCTCCTCACCGAGGAAGGTTCGCAGCACCCTCGATCTGCTCGGCAAGCTGTTCCAGTACCGCACCTGCGACGGATCGGCACCAGGCCGTCAGTCAGGGTCACCTTGCCTCGATTACTTCATCAAGCGGTGTGGGGCGCCGTGTGTGGACTCCATCAGCAAGGAGGAGTACCGCGCGAACATCGATCGTGTGGTCGAGTTCCTCTCGGGTCGCTACACAGAGGTCTCCTCCAACATCGAGGAGGAGATGCAGGCCGCATCCGATGCGCAGAACTTCGAGCGGGCGGCAGTGATGCGTGACCGGCTCGACGCCATCTCGGTATTGATGGAACGGCAGCGCGTGGCCGGCGCATCCTTGCCGAATGCCGACGTCGTCGCGGTCGCCGTCGACGGTAGTGACGCAAACGCCCAGGTCTTTCAGGTGCGCGACGGAATCCTCGCGGAGCGTCAGAGCTTCTATCTCTCGTCTGGCGAGGCATCCGAGGCGGGCGAGATCGCGGAAGAGTTCCTACTCCAGTACTACGCTGCCACTCCGGCAGTTCCATCGCTCCTCGTGGTCGGGCCTGAACTACGTGGAAGGACGGAAGTCCTCACGGAAGCCCTCGCCGTGGACCGGGATCAGCAGATCGAGGTCCGAGTGGCTGAGCGGGGAGATCTCAGGAAGCTTCGCGAAATGGCTGAGCGCAACGCAAAGCTCGCACTCGGCCAGGAGATGCTCCGCAAGCAACAGAAGCACCGACAGAGGGCAGAGGCGCTTTCGGAGCTACAGGAGGCTCTGGGAATGGAGCGACTCCCGATGCGGATCGAGGGATTTGACATCTCGAACCTCGGAGAAACTCACACGGTCGCTTCGATGGTCGTATTCGAAAGTGGCGTGCCGAAGAAGTCCGACTACCGAAAGTTCAGCGTGCGCTTCGACGAAGACGGCGAGGGGAGCAACGGCAGCGCTGGGCGGATCGACGACTTTGCCGCGATGCGCGAGGTCGCAGGCAGGCGCATCGGCAGGCGGAACGCCACCGAAGACGAACCCGAAAAGGAGCAGAAGGTGGATGAGAGCTTCTCGGCCATCCCTGACCTGATCGTGATCGACGGTGGCAAGGGACAGCTCTCGGCCGCGATGGCTGAGTTGGGTGATCTGGTCGCAGACGAGGGCGTGACCGTGATCGGGCTTGCCAAACGACTCGAGGAGGTCTTCGTCCCTGGGCGCGGAGCGCCGATCATGCTCGAGCCGGGCTCTGACGGTTTGCGCCTGCTCCAGCGGGTCAGAGACGAAGCGCATCGCTTTGCGCTCGGCTACCACCGCAGCAAGCGAGACAAGGCGATGACCGCTTCGGCGCTAGACGGCGTCAAGGGGGTCGGTCCGGCGAGAAAGAAGGCGCTGGTCTCGCACTTCGGTTCGCCGGAGGGCGTGATGAGCGCTTCGCGCGAAGAGTTGGAAGCAGTGCCCGGAGTGCCGGGTAAGCTCGCCCGCGAGATCCACCGTCAACTCCACAGGGCAGAGTGAGCGACCAGACAGACATCAGCGCTTCGGGTGACCACCTGATCGAAGGCGGTGAGGTCGAGGTGGCCGTGGTTCCGCCCGCCGCCCCTGCCGATGAAGGAGATCACAGGGTCGAGATGGTCGTGATCACCGGATACTCAGGGGCCGGCAAGTCCGAGGCGATTGCGGCCTTCGAGGACGGCGGCTACTTCTGTGTGGACAACCTTCCCCCGCGGATGATCGAGTCGCTTGGGGAGTTGTTCCGACATCCGGGTAGCGGGGTTGAGAAGGCTGCCGTGGTCACCGATGTACGTGGCGGCGAGTACTTCGAGGACCTTCTGGCGGTAATCGGCGAGATAGACGGAGACGGATTGGATGTGAAGGTCGTCTTTCTTGAAGCCGACGAGGAGGTGTTGCTTCACCGCTACAAAGAGACGCGCCGCAGGCACCCCTTGGCACGTGAGGGGCGAATCGTCGACGGCATCCGTGAGGAGAGAGAGCTCCTGTCGCCGCTGCGCGCGCGAGCCGATGTGGTGATAGACACGACCGATCTGACCGGCGGGGGTCTGAGGCGGCGAATCTCGAACGAGCTGATCGGCAGGGTCGATGAAAACCTCAGCCTCGCATTGACGATTCTCACCTTCGGGTTCAAGAACGGCCCGCCACGCGATGCAGACCTGACCCTGGATGTGCGCTTCTTGCCCAACCCCCACTACGAGGACGATTTGCGTCCGCTGACCGGTCTCGACCCAGCTGTGAGGCGTTATGTCGAGAAGGGAACCCAGGCCGGAGAGTTCTACGGGCGACTGATGCCATTGCTGGACTTCCTGATTCCGGCTTATGTTGCCGAGGGCAAGCAGCATCTGACGATCGCGATTGGCTGCACCGGTGGCCGCCATCGCTCGATTGCGGTTGCCGATCGGCTGGCCGAGGAGCTCGGAGGCCGCGAGGGTGTGAAGCTCCAGGTCGTGCATCGCGATACCGAGATCGCCCCCTGATCGCCTGCCTACCTAGAATCTGCAACTGGTGAGTTCGACGCCCGTCATCTCGGTCAAAGGTCTGCGCAAGTCCTATGGGGACTTCGAGGCGGTCAAGGGAATAGACCTTTCTATCGAGCAAGGTGAGATCTTTGCCTTCCTCGGGCCCAACGGTGCAGGTAAGACGACCACGGTCGAGATCCTCGAGGGCTACAGGGCAAGAACCGAAGGCCAGGTAGAGGTTCTCGGAGACGATCCTTCGCATCCGACTCGCGAGTGGCGCGGCAGGGTCGGCGTGGTGCTGCAGGAATGCGAACTTCCTGCCGAGCTTACGGTTGCGGAGTCGGTCGCCCAGTACGCGGGTTACTACTCGGCACCGCGAGGGGTGGAGGAGACGATCGAACTGGTCGGGTTGGCCGAAAAAGCCGATGCGCGAGCAGGAAAGCTATCTGGGGGTCAGCGGCGGAGGCTCGATGTCGCCCTTGCTCTGGTTGGTGACCCGGATCTGCTCTTTCTCGATGAGCCCACCACGGGGTTCGATCCGCTTGCACGTCGTCAGGCCTGGGACGTGGTCAGGAGCCTGCGCGATCTCGGCAAAACCGTGTTCTTGACCACTCACTACATGGAGGAAGCTCAAGAGCTCGCTGATCGGGTTGCGATCCTGGCGGCCGGCAGCATCGTCGCCGAAGGACCACCTGATCAGCTTGGAGGCAGCGAGCGTTCGGTGACCAGGATCGACTTCACTCTGCCCACCGATACGGGCGGATCGGTGCCTGAGCCAGAAGACCTGCCCGAGAAGGTCCTGGCCGCGAGGGTCGAGCGAGAGCCGGGCGAGGCTGACGGCAGACGGATCCACCTGAGGACCGATGATGCGACCTCGGTTCTTGCCGCTCTCACCGGCTGGGCAGTCGAGCGTGGGATCGAGCTCGAGTCGCTCGAGGCGGTGCGCCCCAGCCTCGAAGACGTCTACCTCGAGCTGACCGGTGCCGGCAGCGCCGCCCATCCCCAAAAAGAGGCTCAGCCTGAAAACAAGTCTCGCCGAGGCCGGAGGGGCAAGCGATGAGCAATCTGGCGCTGGTCATCCATCAGTTCCGCTACGACCAGAAGAAGTTCTGGCGCAACCCGGCCTCGGTCTTCTTCACCGTGATGTTGCCTCTCGTCTTCCTCGTGATCTTCAACGTGATCTTCGGCGGCGACCCGATCAAGGGGCTCGGTATCGATACCACTACCTATTACGTACCGGCGATCGTCACGCTCGCGGTGATCTCTGCAACCACTCAGTCACTTGCGATCAATCTCGTCTCGGACCGTGAGGGGGGAATCCTCAAGCGAGTTCGTGGCACGCCGCTGCCTTCCTGGGTCTTCATCGCCGGCCGGGTAGGCAACTCTCTGGTCGTCTCGGTCTTGATGGTGGTTCTGGTGACTTTCCTTGGGCGGTTGGTCTGGGGAGTGGAGGTCCCTTGGTCGAATATCCCCGCCGTGCTGGTGACGCTTGCAATCGGTGCCTTTTCGTTCAGCTGCATCGGGTTCGCCCTTGCGGCCCTGATTCCGTCGGAGGACTCTGCGCCGGCGATCAGCAACGCGGTGATCCTGCCGCTGTATTTCATCTCTGGAATTTTCATTCCCGAGGGAGAGATCCCGAGCGGAGTCTTGAAGTTCGCCGACCTCTTTCCGATCAGACACTTCTTCCAGGCCTTTCTGGGGGCCTGGGATCCCGGAGCCTCCGGCTCAGCGATCGAGTGGGTCGATCTCGCTGTGGTTCTCGGCTGGGGTCTCGTATCGCTGGTGCTGGCGATCCGGTTTTTCAAGTGGGAGCCGAGGGGCTGAGCAGCTAGTTACCTTTAGAACTTGCTATCGGGAGTCCTTCCTGACGGGTCTATAAGGTGATCGAAGCGCTTCGGGTCTCTCGCAAGGGCGAGCCGAAGCAACTTCAATGCTCAACTACGTCCAACTAAACGTGATGGAGATGGATCGCACCGCGGCGTTCTACGACGCGATGCTTGCACCACTCGGGTGGCGCCGCCAGAACGAGAGCAATGCGTCGATCTCCTGGGGGCTGCAGAAGGCGGCATTCTTCGTCAACGAGTCCGATGCGGTTCGGCCGGGCTGGGGATTGATCTCGTTTCCGGCCAATAGCATTCCCGCCGTCCGCGCTGCTTACGAAGCAGCGATTGCAGCAGGGGGCGAGTCGGTTTCAGAGCCTGGGGCGTCGGCCAGCATGGGGGCGGGCAACTACGCATGCCAGGTTCACGACCCTGACGGCTATCTGGTCGAGATTTCGGTCTCCAACTGAGCAGGCGGCGCGCCTTGGTCGCGCGTCTTTGCGTAAGTTTCCTGATTGAGAAGTTTCCGGTGCGGTCACTGCGCTGGGACTTGAAACAGACGCTTGGCACGACAGGAGGCTCACCCAGATGGCAGTAAAGGTCGGAATCAACGGTTTCGGACGCATCGGTCGCAATCTCTTTCGCGCAGCTACGGAAGCCGGAGCGGACATCGAGTTCGTTGCGGTCAACGATCTAACCGACTCCGACACACTTGCCCATCTGCTCAAGTACGACTCGATTCTCGGCCGCTTTCCCGAAGAGGTCGAGGCATCAGGTGACTCGATCTCGGTCGGTGGCAAGGATCTGAAGGTTCTCTCCGAGCGTGATCCTGCCGACCTCCCGTGGGGCGATCTCGGAGTCGACGTGGTGATCGAGTCGACCGGATTCTTCACCAAGCGCGACGACGCTGCCAAGCACCTGGCTGCCGGCGCCAAGAAGGTGATCATCTCCGCTCCCGCTACCGACCCAGACGTGACCGTGGCGCTAGGAGTCAACTTCGACACCGCCTACGACCCCGACAACCATCACATCATCTCCAACGCCTCGTGCACCACCAACTGCCTCGCTCCGTTTGCCAAGGCGCTGAATGATGCGGTCGGAATCAAGCACGGGCTGATGACTACGATTCACGCCTATACGGCTGATCAGCGCCTGCAGGACATGCCGCACTCTGACCTGCGTCGTGCGCGCGCAGCTGGGCTCAACCTGATTCCGACCACCACCGGAGCGGCCAAGGCGGTCGGGCTGGTGCTGCCGGAGCTCGAGGGTAAGTTGAACGGCGTGGCCGTTCGCGCCCCGGTTGCCACCGGATCGATGGTCGACCTCGTATTCGAGGCAAACGGCAAGACCGAGCCCGACGAGATCAACGGTGCGGTCAAGGCCGCTGCCGAGGGTCCGATGAAGGGGATTCTCGCCTACACAGAGGATCCGATCGTCTCCACCGACATCGTCAAGGATCCGCACTCCTCGATCTTCGATGCCGGCCAGACCATGGTCCTCGACGGCACCATGGTCAAGGCGGTCTCGTGGTACGACAACGAGTGGGGTTACTCGAACCGCTGCGTGGAGCTCGCGCAGCGGGTGCTGGGCTCCTGATCCGGCTCGGATTGTCAGGAAGGGCCGGACACTTTGCCGCATGAGGGTGAGCTGAGGTTCGACCGCCGGTCGGTTCGCGACGCGCCGGTCGAGGGTAAGCGCGTCTTGCTTCGAGCCGATCTCAACGTCCCTCTGAGCCCTGGTGATGGAAAGCAGGAGGTCGCCGATGATTCGCGTATCCGTGCAGCCCTACCCACGATCGAGCACCTGCGCGAGCGCGGCGCATCGGTTGTGCTGGTCTCGCATCTCGGCAGACCTGATGGCGCACCCGATCCGAGCCTGTCGATGCGTCCGGTCGGCGATCGCCTGGCCGAGCTACTCGGCACCGAGGTACTTCGCGCAGATGCCGTAATCGGTGACGAGGTGGAAGCTGCAGCACAGGATCTCGGTCCCGGAGAGGTCCTGCTGCTCGAAAACAGCCGCTTCGAGCCCGGCGAGACATCCAACGACCCCGCACTTGCCGCTGAGCTGGCATCACTGGCAGACCTGTATGTGAACGATGCCTTCGGGGCTGCTCATCGCGCGCACGCAACTACAGAAGGCGTGGCTCACCTACTGCCCGCC
Organism: Thermoleophilales bacterium; assembly: GCA_040375675.1. GTDB lineage: Bacteria > Actinomycetota > Thermoleophilia > Solirubrobacterales > 70-9 > CAIUSP01. Next base: position 26,571 of record JBEIRY010000012.1, read on the forward strand.
TACGCCGGCTTTCTGCTCGAGAAGGAGGTGGGCGAGATCGTCTGGGTTCGCGACCATGCAACCCGACCACTCTGCGTGATCCTCGGAGGCTCGAAGGTCAGCGACAAGATCGGTGTGATCGACCGCTTTCTGGAGACCGCCGATGAGATCTTGATCGGAGGCGCGATGTGTTTTCCCTTCTATGCGGCGCGAGGCGAAAGCACTGGCGACTCGCTGGTCGAAGAGGATGGGATTGCGATGGCGAGCCGTGCGATGGACGACGCCGAGAGCTCTGAGTGTGAACTCCTGCTGCCAGTCGATCTGGAGATGGGGCGCGAGTTCTCGGCCGAGACTGAAACGAGGTACCTGGACGGGACCGAAGTGCCGGACGGCTGGATGGGTCTGGATATCGGTCCAAGCACCGCCGACGCCTATGCAGAGCGGATCGCTGCGGCGGGAACCGTCCTCTGGAACGGACCGATGGGAGCTTTCGAGCTCGAGCCGTTTGCCGCTGGCACCCGGACCGTCGCCGAGGCAGTTGCGAACGCTCCTGGCCGCACGCTCGTAGGTGGAGGAGACTCGGTTGCCGCAGTCGATCAATTCGGACTTGCCGACCAGATCGACTGGGTTTCCACCGGCGGAGGTGCCTCTCTCGAACTGCTCGAGGGTGAAACGCTTCCCGGGGTTGCGGCATTGCTCCCGGTAGAGGAGGATTAGGGCATGTCCGAGCGCAAGCCGCTGATGGCGGCCAACTGGAAGATGCACAAGAGCCGCGCTGAGGCCCGTGAGTTCGTAGAGGCGTTCATCGGCCTCACGCCGCCGACCGACCAGGTCGAGGTAGTCCTCTGCCCTCCATATACGGCGCTCGAGGCAACTGTTTCGGCCTGCGAAGACTCGGGGTTGCAGGTGGCCGCGCAGAACATGCACCAAGACGAGTCGGGCGCACTGACCGGTGAGATCTCGGCAGGAATGCTGGCTGACATCGGGGTGCATGCGGTGGTGCTGGGTCACTCGGAGCGACGTGAGCTGTTCGGCGAGACCGACGAGGCACTGGCGCACAAGGTCCCGGCTGCGCTGGAGGCAGGTCTGACCCCGATTCTCTGTGTGGGAGAGAGCGAATCTGAGCGCAACGAAGGTAAGACCGACGAGGTGCTTGCCGGCCAGGTCCGCGCTGACCTTGCGAATGTATCCGAGGGCAATCTCGGCAGGGTCGTGATTGCCTACGAACCTATTTGGGCCATAGGCACAGGCCAAACCGCCACACCGGAGCAGGCTCAAGAGGCCTGCGGGTTGATCAGAGCGTTGCTTGCGGGAAGAAGCGACGAAGGGGCAGCCGCGCTGCGGGTTCTCTATGGCGGTTCGATGAAGCCCGATAACGCCGCCGAGTTGCTTGCCCTCGAGGATGTCGACGGCGGCCTGGTCGGCGGAGCAAGTCTCGATCCAGAGGATTTCGCCGCGATTACAGCCGCCGCGGCTTCGGCGTGAGCTCCGCCCCCGATCTACCTGCCGGTCCTGACTCGGTACCAGTCCCTTCGGTTTGCCTGGTCGTGCTCGACGGTTGGGGGCTGGCTGACGACGGTCCGGGAAACGCCGTCTCGCTTGCCGATACGCCCACCTTCGATTCTCTCTGGGAGAGGTACCCACACACGACGCTTTCGACCAGCGGACCCGATGTCGGCCTGCCCGAGGGGCAGATGGGCAACTCCGAGGTAGGGCATCTCAATCTCGGCGCCGGCGCGATCGTGAAGCAGGACCTGGCACGGATAGATACAGCGATTGCCGATGGAACCTTCTTCGAGAACCCGGTTCTGTTGGCCGCCTGCCAGCAGGCGCTCGAGGCCCGTGGCCGCCTTCATCTGATCGGGCTGCTCTCCGATGGAGGCGTGCACTCAGGATGGGAACACATCGAAGCGATGATCGAACTCGCAGCCGACCGCGGGGTACCTGATCTGGTCTTACACGCGATGACCGACGGCCGCGACACACTGCCTTCCTCTGGTGCCGGTTATGTGGAGGAGGCCGAGCGTTGGCTTCGCCGAGCCGGGCGCTTTGGGACCGTGGGAGGGCGCTACTGGGGCATGGACAGGGATCGTCGCTGGGAGCGGACCCAGCGAGCTTACGACTCAATAATCCACGCCGAGGGCGAGCACGCACCTGATGCCGCAGCGGCGGTAGAGGCGGGATATCAACGTGGCGAGACGGATGAGTTCATCGCTCCCACCGTGATCGGCGATTACGACGGTGCGGCCGAGGGCGATCCGGTGGTCTTCTTCAACTTCCGCCCCGATCGCGCCCGCCAGTTGACCGAGGCGCTTTCAGAGCCGGACTTCGAGGGGTTCCCCAGAAAGAGTGCTCCGCTGCTGCCGGTAACCACGATGACCAGCTATCGCGACGAGTGGAGCCACCCGGTCGCCTTTCCTCCGGAGCGCCCGGAGGTGACCCTCGCTTCGGTCATCTCCGACGCTGGTGGCAAGCAGCTGCACGCCGCAGAGACCGAGAAGTACGCCCACGTCACTTACTTCTTCAACGGTGGAAAGGAGAGCGAGTGGGAGGGGGAGGAGCGCACGCTTGTCGACTCACCACGCGATGTGGCGACCTACGACGAGCGCCCCGAGATGAGCGCAGCTGGCGCGGCCGAGCACTTCACCGACAGATGGCGCTCCGAGGAGTTCAAGTTCGGCGTGATCAACTTCGCAAACCCGGATATGGTCGGCCACACCGGCGTAATCCCTGCTGCCGTGACTGCGATAGAGGAGGTCGATCACAGGCTGGCCGAGGTGGTGGAGGCAGTGCATCTAGGTGGAGGAGCCTGCTTGATCACTGCAGATCACGGAAACGCCGAGCAGATGCTCGAGCCCGATGGCTCTCCGAATACCGCTCACTCGGTCAATCCGGTCCCGTTCATCTGCACGGTCGAGGGGATCTCCCTTGGCGACGGTGGCATACTCGCCGACGTCGCACCGACCGTTCTCGATCTGTTGGGAGTTCCTCAGCCAGAGCAGATGACCGGACGAAGCCTGATTGATCACGCCCCTCGGGGCGACTAGGCAGTCAAAGTGCGAAGCGACTCAGCCCGCTTGGAGTTCGAGATCCTCGCCCGCGATGGCGGCGCGCGCACAGGCGTGTTGAAGACCCCGCACGGCCCGGTCGAGACCCCGGCCTTCGTCCCTTTGGCAACCAAGGGATCGGTAAGGGGCTTGACCAGCAGGGAGGTCGAGACGCTCGGCTACCAGATGGTTCTCGGCAACACCTTCCACCTGTTGGCCGCGCCCGGCCCCGACTTGATCGCCCAGGCTGGCGGGTTGCACGGATTCATGAATTGGGACGGCGCGATCATCACCGACAGCGGTGGGTTTCAGGTCTTCTCCCTGGCTCACGGAGGGGTCGCCGACGAGATCAAGGGCAGAAGGGGAGAGATGCCGGGATCGGGAGCCAAGGTCGAGATAACCGAAGAGGGAGTCGCTTTCCGCTCTCTCTCGGATGGCTCAGAGCAGTTCATCGGACCCGAGGAGTCGATGGAGATCCAGGCCAAACTCGGCTCCGACATCGCGCTGGTCTTCGACGAGTGCACTCCATTCCATGCCGATCGCGACTACACCGAGCGCTCGATGGAGCGCACCAACCGCTGGCTCGATCGCTGTCTTGCGTGGCATTCCGAGCATGGTCCTGTGGGGCAGGCCGTCTACGGGATCGTTCAGGGAGGGGTCTACGAGGATCTTCGTCGTAGATCTGTCGAGTACATCGTGGCCTCGGGTGTGGATGGCGTCGCAATCGGTGGAAGTCTCGGCAAGGAGAAGTCCCAGATGTACGAGGTCGTCGGCCTCACCACGGCGATGTTGCCGGCTGAGGCGCCGTGCCACCTGCTCGGAATCGGCGAGGTGGACGACGTGCTCGAGGCGGTGTCACGAGGAGTAGACACGCTCGATTGCGCTGTTCCCACTCGGCTGGCGCGACATGGCACAGCGTTGGCAGCGGAGCCCGAATCGCGATTCAGGCTGGATCTGCGTCGCGCCCGCTACACGACCGAAGATGGCCCACTGGTCGAGGGGTGCCCATGCGAGGCTTGCACCGAACACAGTCGCCTCTACCTCGCGCACCTGGTCAGGGGTGAGGATCTGACTGCGGTCAAGCTGCTGATGGTCCACAACCTCACATTCATGGAGCAACTAGGTGCCGGTGCCCGCCGAGCGATTGCCGACGGCCGGTATGAGGAATACAAGCGTGCCGTTCTCGCGGGTGCGGCGCCTTGGGAGGCGGGCGGCTGACCAGCGCCGCTAGCGCTGGTTTTCGCGGATCAGCTGTTCGAGTGAGTTGATCTGGTCGGGAACGTTGTCACGGACGACGTTCTGCACATCGACCTTCTGGTTGTTGCTTCCGGTGGTCAGCACCACCAGTCCGGCAACTACCGCGGCGAGCAACATCAAGACGACCAGCGCACCGAGGTTCTTTGCGGCGCTGCCCGACCTCTTCTTTCGAGGTTGCCGGGCTGGCCGTTGGGCATCCTCGCGGGGAATCCTGCGGCGAGGTGGCGGTGCTTGACGCCTTCTGCGCTCGCGGGGCTGGACGGTAGTTCTGGTCTCCTCGCGGGCAATCTGGGTAGCGGCTTCGGTACCGCCGACGAGCCGGGTCGTCGCATCCGCGGGTGAGTCGTCGAACTCGCCCCGCAGCCCGCGACCCAGTGCGTCGGCCAGCTCACCGGCCGAGGCAAAGCGGCGCTCGGGGTCGCTCTCCAGCGCAACCAGTACTGCCTCACTGACACCGTGCGGAACATCGGGGTTGTAGGTCTCAGGCGCCAGTGGCTGTTCGCTCTGCTGGCGGACTGCCAGCTCAGAGAGAGTCGCGCCTTCATAGGGGAGGCGATCACAAAGGAACTGGTAGAGCACTACTCCGAGGGCGTAGACATCCGAGGCGGGGGTCGCCTCCTCACCCCTGGCTTGCTCGGGCGCGAGATATGCGGCGGTTCCAACCACCGATCCAACCTGGGTAATCCTCGATTGCTCGCTGGCGCGGGCGATTCCGAAGTCGGCGAGTTTCACGTTCATCTCTCCTCCGCCAACTGCGCTTCCGCCGAGGATCATCAGGTTTCCGGGTTTTACGTCACGGTGGATGATTCCGTGACGATGCGCGTAGTCCAGCCCGGCGCAGGCCTGAATTCCGATCTCCACCGCAGTATCCACGTCGAGATCGCGCTTACCCTGAAGTATCTGGGCACCTGATTTACCACGGAGATACTCCATCACGATGAAGTGCCTGCCGGCATCTATGCCGGTGTCGTAGACCTGGACGATATTGGGGTGGACCAACTTGGCTACCGCCAGCGCTTCCCGGCGGAATCTTGCGACAAACCGTTCGTCGTCTGAGAGGTGCTCGGCAAGAACCTTCACGGCTACGCGCCGCTCGAGGATGGTGTCGACGGCCTCGAAGACGCTGGACATTCCGCCCGAGCCGAGTCGGCCCTCGACCCTGTATCTGTCGGCGATCATTTCGCCGCGTCGCTCTATTGCCATTTAGGGACTTATCCCTCCACTACCCCCGCCTCCTGGGGTAGTTGTGGTCGTCGGCGTAGTCGTCGTGGTCGGAGGAATGGTGGTGGTAGAGGGAGTCGTCGTAATCGTGGTCGGTGGGGCAGTAGTCGTGGTCGGCGCCGGTGCGCTGCAGTTGGCCGGATCGTCTAGCAGCACGGTCAGGTTCTGGGCACCGTTTTCGAGCGCCTGGCGAAGGCCGGGATCGGTGTCGGCAGGAAGTGCCTGAACCTCGGCGAGGAACGTCTCGGCGTGAGATCCGGCAGAGATGCAGCTTCCGGCATCGAGGAAGCTGCGAACCTGAGCCAGCTCAGAGAGCAGGGAGTCAGCGTCAGTTCGATTCAGTCCGTTGCTCTGGCTGCTGCCGCAAGCACTGGCGGTTACCGCGAGCGCCACGGCGGCTGCAACGGTGAGTATTCGCTTCTGCATCTGCCTGATCCTAGTTTTGCTTTTCATTGCCCTGAATAAAGCCTTTCTGCGAGCATCCCGGGAAGTCCTGCGTCACGGATCGCTTTTGCCGCACGGTCGATCTCGTACTCGCAGCGGTGCCAGCGGGCGACTCGTCCGACATCTGAGAGATCTAGCTCGAGCCAAGCCGCCTTGGGGTCGTTGTCTCGTGGCTGACCTGCGCTACCCGGGTTGAGCAACCAGCGACCCTCGTCCACGCCATGCTCGGTGTTTTCGGGGCACTGGCCGCCGTCGAGATCGGCGCTTTCGCCACTCGTGTTGGAGAAGAAGAGGGCAACGTGTGAGTGTCCGATCAGCGAGATCGGCTTCGCCTGGACCTCGAGGCACGCTTCGGCCTGCTCTCCTCCGAGAACGTACTCCCAGACAGGATCCCTCGGAGACGCGTGGTAGAGCGAGGCTTCCTCGAGCACACTTTCGGGCTGGAGGCTTTTCAGGTAGGTGAGTGCCTCGTCATCGATCTCACCTTGAGTCCACTTGACCGCCTCGGCTGCCGAGGGCGAGAAGAGGCTGGTGTCGATCTCTCCAGTTACCGCGAGATCGTGGTTTCCGACCAGGCTGACCTCGCAGCGCTCCCGCACCATATCCACGCACTGGTTGGGAAAGGCTCCGTAGCCCACCGTGTCACCAAGGCACCAGATCCGTTCGATCTCGGCCTTTTCGATGTCGGCCAGCACCGCCTCGAGGGCGGGCAGGTTGCCGTGGATGTCGGTTATCACTGCGATTCGCATGGTTTGAATTCAGCGCTCCCCGCTTGCGCGGGGGGATAGGCGCTGATGACTATCGTAGGCATATGGAACGGGCGGCCCGAAATCGCTCTGCCAAGCCTGAAAGGCGGTTTGTTGTGGTCGTGGCAGCAGCAGCGCTTGCGGTCGCGGTTCTGGCCGTTTGGGCGATGTCACCAAAGCCGGGTATTGCACCCGCAGGCGTGAACCCCGCCGATTGGTTCGATGCCGAGATGCTGGGCCGAGCTGAAGCGTTCCGGACCGGTCAGCGTTGGCTCTACATCGGGCAGATGCTCGCCCAGCTGGCCGTCTTGCTCGGATTGGTCTTCGGTCCCGTGTCTCATCGCATCCGCTCAGCGCTCGAACCATCTGCCAGTCGGCCGGTGCTGGGCGGGGCTCTTGTCGGTGCTCTGACCCTCTTGGCGCTGCAACTCGCCGCGCTGCC
>JBEIRY010000062.1:0-10332 GCA_040375675.1 Thermoleophilales bacterium
AACCCGTTCTTCACGACCGACACGGCCGCCGCACTTCGCGCCCTCGAGATTCGAGCCGAGGCGATACTGATGGCGAAGAACGGGGTGGAGGGCGTGTACGACGATGACCCACGCACCAATCCTGACGCCAAGATGCTCCCAGAGGTCGGCTTTCTCGAGGCAATAGAGAAGGGTTTGAAGGTAATGGATTCGACCGCGCTGTCGCTTTGCATGGACAACGATCTGCCGATCTACGTCTTCAACATGGCAGAGCCGGGCAACGTGAGTAGGATCGTCAGCGGAGAACGCGTGGGAACGATCGTTTCCCGGGACCCAGAGAGAGGTGAGTAGTTATGACCGATTCGATAGACGGGCTTCTTGCCAACGCAGAAGAGCGAATGGCCAAAGCAGTCGAGTCCTGCAAGGGAGAGTTTGCAACTGTGCGGACCGGACGCGCCTCACCACACCTTTTCGACAGGCTGACGGTCGATTACTACGGCGCCGAAACCCCGCTGAAGCAGCTGGCACAGATTTCTGCGACCGACGCCAAGACAGTCACCGTTACGCCATTCGACAAGGGTTCGATACAGGCGATCGAGAAGGCCGTAATGGAGTCCGACCTTGGACTCAGCCCCGCCAACGACGGCTCCGTGATTCGGATGCAGATCCCCGACCTGACCGAAGAGCGCCGGAAGGAACTGGTCAAAGTACTCCACGGGGTTGCCGAGGACGGACGCGTTGCGATCAGGAACGTTCGTAGGGATGCCAACAGTCACCTGCGAGACCTGGAGAAGGGTGGCGACGCCGGCTCCGATGAAGAGCATCGTGCCGAGGCGGGAATTCAGAAGCTGACCGATGACTCGATCGCGGAGATAGACGAGCTCCTGAAGGCCAAGGAGCAGGAAATCCTCGAGATCTGAGCCTGGGCGAACCGGTCCGGTCCGATGCCCGCCAGATATGTAGCCATCATCACCGACGGCAACGGACGTTGGGCCGAATCACGTGGGCTGTCTCCGCTCGAAGGTCATGAGGCAGGTGCCGATGTAGTCAAGTCGCGGCTCAGAGACGCTGTTGATCTGGGCATCCGGGAGTTGACGGTGTACTCCTTCTCGACCGAGAACTGGGCCAGACCGGAGGCCGAAGTCGACGGTTTGATGCAGATGTTCGGCAGGAGGATCGAACAGGAGACGCCCGAGTTGCACGAGGAGGGCGTACGGATGCGCTTCATCGGTCGCACCGAAGGCGTACCTGATGATCTCGTGAGCGCAATGCGCGAGGCAGAGGAGACGACATCTCGGAACCAGCGAATTACCCTCTTCATCGCATTCAACTACGGTGGCCGTGCGGAGATACTCGATGCGGCCCAGTCCTATGAAGGGGGAGGCGAAGAAGCCTTCAGAGAGAATCTCTACGCACCTGAGATGAACTATCCGGACCTACTGATCAGAACTAGCGGAGAGATGCGGATCTCCAACTACCTGCTCTGGCAGTGCGCCTATTCGGAGATCGTCTTCCGCGACGAGATGTGGCCTGACTTCGATCGCGCTGCCTTCGAGGAGTGCCTGGACGAATACGAACAGCGCAATCGACGGTTCGGGGGCCGGTCGTGAAAGACGACCTCGATCCGCCTTCGTTTCAGTTCGGTGTCCCGAAACACCAAGAAGAAGCTGAATCTCCCGAGCCAGTATCCAGCGAGGGCGAGCCTTCTTCGGGCTCAGATGTGTCCCCGCGCAACGCCCAGTCACCGCAGGGACCGTTTGGTGCCTTTCGCTCTGAGACGGTAAAGCGGATTGCATGGGCAGTGCCTTTGGCGATATTTGCGATCTTTCTCATCGTCGTAGGTGGCGAGACCTTTGCCCTTCTGATGGCTGTCTTCGGCGTTCTTGGTCTTCGCGAGCTGTTCAGGATGGCCTCTAACCTGCGTCCGCTCGAATGGCCTGCCTATATCTGCCTGGTGGCGATGGTCGTGACCGCTCTCTACTCGGGTGCATCAGGGGTCCTGATCGCATTCGTTGCGGTCCTGCCACTGTGCTTTGCCGCTGCCGCAATGCGCAGCGACCGCACGGACATCACGGCCTCTATTGCTCTTTGCGTGCTTGGCCTCGCCTGGATGGGCATGGCCTTCGCTCACGCCGTTCTATTGCGCGAGATTCCCGACCACGGCGCGGCCCTGCTCTTTGACGTCCTCATTGCCACCTTCCTGGCCGACACGCTCGGGTATGCCGGAGGAAGGCTGTTCGGCTCGAAGAAACTCGCACCCGGCATCTCGCCGAATAAGACCGTCGAAGGGCTTATCGCAGGCTTCGTCGGGGGCACACTAGGTTTCTGGCTGGCGGGCCTCTATCAGGACTGGCTGCCGGGCCTGGACGCCCTGGCGATGGGCGCGGTGATCGCTCTGATAGCGCCGGTTGGAGATCTCTTCGCCTCGCTTCTCAAGCGTGATCTCGCGACCAAGGACACCGGGAGTATCTTCGGGCCGCACGGGGGAATTCTCGACCGCCTCGATGCCGTCCTGTTTACGGTTATCGCCGGCTACTACCTGGCGAGACTTTTCGGCTTCTAGCACCAAAGCCCGCCGCAAGCGGTGCCTAAACTGAGGTCAATGAAGAAGATCGTCATCTGCGGGTCGACCGGAAGCATTGGCACACAGGCCCTCGAGATAGTTGCCGCAGACCCCTCGATCCAGGTTGTTGGTTTGAGCGCTGCAGGCAACTGGGAGAAGTGCCTGGAACAGGCACGCGAGCACGGCGCCCCTACTGTCGTGCTCAACCAGGAGGCGGCCGCCGAAAGCGCGCGGGCCAACTGGTCGGGCACGGTTTTGCACGGCCAGGCCGGGATCGAGCGAATGATCTGTGAGAGCGGGGCGGACCTGGTCTTGAACGCGATCGTGGGGGCTGGCGGCCTCGGTGCCACGATCGTCTCGCTGGGCGAGGGGATCGATCTCGCCCTTGCAAACAAGGAATCTCTCGTGATCGGTGGCAGCTTGGTGATGGCGCTGGCAGAGGCCAAGGGTGCCCGAATAATCCCGGTCGACTCAGAGCATTCAGCGATAGCGCAGCTACTCGATAGCGCTGGTCCGGGTTCGACCGAAAGGGTCACCCTGACCGCATCAGGGGGGCCGTTCAGGGGTCGCTCAGACCTTTCGGGTATCACCCGTGACGAAGCCCTGGCTCACCCCACATGGTCGATGGGAGGGAAGATCTCGATCGACTCCGCAACGATGATGAACAAAGGGCTCGAGATGATCGAGGCACACCACCTGTTCAGCCTCGCGTACGACAGACTCGCAGTAGTGGTGCACCCCCAGTCGATCGTTCACGCTCTCGTGGCGATGAACGACGGTGCCACCCTGGCGCACCTCGGCTATCCGGACATGCGCGTACCCATCTCATATGCAATCCATTACCCCGAGCGGGCCGATGTCCCGGTGCCAACCCTCGATCTGGCTGTCGCAGGTGAGTTGACCTTCGAAGAGCCTGACCTCGAGACATTTGGCTGTCTGCAACTGGCAATCGAGGCCGGGCGCGAGGGAGGCACTGCTCCGTGCATCCTCAATGCCGCCAACGAGGTCGCGGTTGCTGCATTTCTCGAGGACCGGATCGAATTCCAGCGCATAGCTGAAGTAGTCGAAACGACGCTTTCCGAGATGCCCAGAAGTGGCGAAGTTACGCACTTCACAGAGGTGCTCGAATGCGATGCCGAAGCAAGGACTTACGCTGAGGAAGTCATCGCTCGCGAGGTCGCTGCATGAGTTGGATCCTGGCATTCGTAGGTTTTGCTGCGCTTGTGATTCTCCACGAGCTCGGGCACTTTCTGGCCGCGAAGGCAACGGGCATGCGGGTGGAGAGGTTCTTCCTTTTCTTCCCGCCCAAGCTCTTCAGCTTCAAGAGGGGGGAAACCGAGTACGGAGTGGGCGCGATCCCTGCCGGAGGGTTCGTGAAGATCACCGGGATGAATCCGGATGAGGTCCTGCCGCCGGAAATTGCCCATCGTGGCTACTACCACCAGCCGGTCTGGAAGCGGATAGTGGTGATTGCGGCGGGACCGGCGATGAACGTGCTGGTGGCGTTCCTGATCCTCTTCGTACTGGCCTTCGGTGTGAAGGAAGCAGAGGGAACCAGCCTAAAGGTGGGGAGCGTGCAGCCTGGTAGCCCTGCCGTCGGCCAACTTCAAACCGGTGATCAGATACTCACGGTCGATGGAAGCCCCGGGAAGGGGAATGATTTCGAGGCGAGAGCCGAAGACCTGAGGTCACGGATACAGAGCCACTCGTGCCCAGGTGAGCCGGTGGATGGCTGCACAGCACGGATTCCGGTGAGGATGAAGATCGCTCGTGACGGCAGCACCGAAGTGCTGCAGATCCGACCAAGGTACGACGCCGCAAGTGACCGAAATCTGATCGGATTCAGTTTTGAGCCCGGACGGGTGGTTCCGGCTGACCCGACCATCCCCGAGGCGGCGGCGCGCTCGGTCGAGTTCATGGGAAGGGTTACCGGCGCCACACTGACCGCTATCTCTCGTCTGTTCGATGCCGAGCAACGAAAGCAGATCTCAGGTGTGGTGGGTAGCTACGAGGTAACCCGACAGGCGATCGAGTTCGACGCCCGCACTGCGTTCACCCTGCTTGCCGTGATCAGTCTTTCGCTTGCAATCATCAACCTCTTTCCTTTCCTGCCGCTCGATGGCGGCCACATCTTCTGGAGCCTGGTCGAGAAGGTCAGAGGGAAGCCCGTCCCATACCGGGTGATGGAGAGGGCAGGTGTGGTCGGCTTTGCCCTGGTGCTGGTCTTGTTCGTGATCGGCCTGACCAATGACATAGGCCGGCTGACTGGCGAAGGTTTCAGTCTTCGCTGAGCCCGCGTGCGCCGATCGGCCTGCGGCCGGCCATGAAGAGCACCGCTGACGCACCACAGACGAGGACCAAGAGCCCGTAGGCATATCCCCTACCAGCCGCCTCTGCAAGTCCACCTGCGGCGAGAGAACCAATCGCCGCCCCGCCAGCCCAGGCGAGGTTCGTCAGGGCCCCGGTTATTCCCTGATCCAGCCCAAGGCGGTCGCAGATGTCTGCAACCAGGGCCATAGCCGGTGTCCAGAAGAGTTGAAGGGCGAGGAACACGAGAGTCACGCCGACCGCAGCCGTAGGTATCGAGTTGGCCAGACCAAGAGCCAGCACCAGAAACGTGGTGGCGATCAGACCAATCCGCAGTGGGAAGAGCCGGCCCCGCCTATCCGAGATTCGACCGATGAATGGGCCGACGATGGCCTCGACGATCGCCGAGCCGGTGAATATCGCGCCGATGACCAGTGCACTTGCTCCGAACTCATCCAACTCGAGCGGAAGCACTACCTCCAGACACCCGGCGAGGATCGCCGGCAGTGTCACCAGCCAGACCGCAAACCAGAGGGGACCCCGTCCCTTGCCGAGCACCTCTCGCAGCCTGGTCCCAACTGGGGTTGGGGCCGGCACCAGAGTGCTCCATGCTCCAATCAGCAGCCCTATCGCAGCCACAACCGCAAAGGTGATGCCAATGCCAATCTCTGAGGCCAAAGCCCCTACCGCTGGCCCGACGATGATGCCGATCACTGCCGCAGCTACAACGCCGCCAATCGCTTCCCCGCGGCGCTTCCGGCCGGCATCGGCCGAGATCCAGGAGATACCCGCGGTCCAGGCGAGCGCGCCACCGATCCCCTGGACAAACCGCGCTCCGATGAGAACCTCGACGTTTCCCGCGAAGCCGAAGAGCAGGCATGACCCCGAAAGGAGCAGGAGGCCTGAGACCAGAGTCGCCTTGATGCCGAATCGGTTGACCAGACTGCTGGAGGGCAAGGCGGCGAGCAGGTTCGCGACCGCATATGAGCCCACGAGGATCCCTGCCATGCCGTCGGATAGCGAGAACCTCGATGCGTACTCAGGCAGCAGGGGCGCAATCGCCGAGTAGAACAGGGTGTCGAGAAAAATCACCGCTGCGACTATCCAGAAGGGTTTTCGCATCAGACAATCCTAGGCTCTGGGCCAGAGCATGAGCCTCCCCTGACAAACTGCCGCTGCGCTACCCTGCTGCGCGGAGAGATGGAGAAAGCAACCGCCAGCCAGATTGCGGTCGGTGCCGAGATCGAGGGGGTCCTCTCCCCGAATCTCGCCGAGGCATTCCTCGCGACCGCCAACCAGATCAGCGATGCCGTCGCGATCCGGACGGGAGACGACTCGGTCTCCTGGACGTGGGAGGAGGTCAGCGCGCGGGCTCGGGCCTACGCCGGTGCTCTTTCGAGCCTCGGTGTGAAGCGGGGTGAAACGGTCGCTTTGATGCTCGATAACCGTCCTGAGTTCATCCCGCTGGACCTCGGGGCAGTAATGCTTGGCGCGGTTCCCTTTTCGATCTACCAGACCCTCGCTGCTGAAGAGATCGAATATCTCCTGCGCGACGCCGAGGCCAAGGTCGTCTTTGTCGAGGAGGCGTATGCCGAACAGCTGAAGAAGGCTCTCGAAGGTGTCGACGGGGTGGAGAGGGTTGTGGTGTTCTCCGAGACAGCCGCGGACGGGTGGATGACTCTGGCGGATTTCGAGGCGCTCGATCCCGAGTTCGACCCAAGCGAAGCGATTGCTGCGATCGACTCTGATGACCTGCTCACATTGATCTACACCTCGGGTACCACGGGCCCTCCGAAGGGCGTCGAGCTGACGCACCGTAATCTGATGACTCTCGTGGCAGGCATTCAGGGCCTGGTTTCGTTCGAGGCCGGGATTTCCCGTGTCATCTCGTGGCTTCCGGCCGCTCACATCGCCGAGCGCGGAGCTCACTACTACCTGCCAGTCATCTCGGGTGCACAGGTGACGATCTGCCCCAACCCACGCGAAATCGTCAGCTTCCTCCCGCAAGTTCAGCCCACCTGGTTCTTCGCCGTGCCGCGCATATTCGAGAAGCTGAAGGCAGGAATGGAGGCAATGATCGAGGGCAAGCCCGACGATGAGAAGACGGCCGCCCGCGCAGCGCTCGCAGCCGCGGTGCAGAAGGTGCGGCTGGAGCAAGCCGGAAAGGATGTTCCTGAAGACCTTGCCGCCGCAGTGGCCCAAGCAGACGATGAGATGTTCTCCGGTCTGCGACAGATGCTCGGTTTGGAGGAGCTCGAAGCGGTCAATGTGGGAGCGGCTCCAACGCCCGTAGAAACCTTGGAGTTCTTCCATGCGATCGGTATTCCGATAGGGGAGTTGTGGGGGATGTCTGAGACCTGCGGTGTCGCAACTTGCAATCCCCCCGGGAAGGTGAAGATCGGCACCGTCGGTCCGCCGGTTGCGGGTGTCTCGATCAAGCTCGCAGACGATGGAGAGGTGATGGTCAAGGCAGATTCCGTGATGCGCGGGTATCGCAACCTGCCGGAGAAGACCGCGGAGACGATCGACGGAGACTGGCTGCTGACCGGCGACATCGGAGTTCTCGACGAGGATGGATACCTGAGCATCGTCGACCGCAAGAAAGAGCTGATCATCAATGCGGCTGGAAAGAACATGTCCCCGGCCAACATCGAAGGGCATCTCAAATCGGCAAGCCCTTTGATCGGCGCCGCGGTTGCGATAGGCGACAACCGCCCCTACAACGTTGCGCTTTTCACCTTGGATCCCGACTTTGCCCCGGTCTGGGCCCAGCAGAAGGGCCTGGGAGAGACCGATATCGCCGCTCTCGCGGGCTCTGAGGAGGTCCGAGAAGCTCTCCAGGCAGCCGTGGACGAAGCAAACGGGAAGCTCGCGAGAGTTGAACAGATCAAGAAGTTCGAGATCTTGCCGGATATCTGGATGCCGGGCGGAGACGAGCTCACTCCGACGATGAAACTGAAGCGCAAGCCCATCGACGCAAAGTATTCGGAGCAAGTAGAGGCGTTATACGGCGAGTAGTACCTGGTTGCACCCGGCTACTCTTACCGGGTGAGCTCAAAGCGTCAGATATTCGTCGGGGGCGTGCCTATCGGAGGCGGTGCCCCCGTTGCGGTCCAGACCATGACCAAGACCGAGACGGCGAATATCGCTGCCACGATGGAGCAGATAGAGCAGGTTGCAGAGGCCGGTGCCGACTTGGTGCGGTGCGCTGTGCCGCGCGACGAAGACGTGGTGGCTCTCGCCGAGATAGTCGAGCGCTCCCCAATTCCGGTGATCGCGGATATCCACTTCAATCACACGCTGGCACTCAAGGCCATCGATGCCGGAGCAGCATGCATCAGGCTCAACCCGGGGAATATCGGCGGGCCCGACAAGGTTGCAGAGGTAGCCAAGCGAGCAAATGAGAGGGGAACCCCGATGAGGATCGGGGTCAATTCAGGATCGCTTCCCAGGCATCTTCACGATCTCGAGAAAGACGACCCTGTAGAGGCTCTGGTCACGGCCGCGGTGGAGTTCGTCGATCTGATGGAGAGCCTCGATTTCGAGAATTTCAAGGTTTCGATCAAGAGCACCGATGTTCCCAACACGATCGCATCCAATCGCTTGCTGTCCGAGCGGATTCCGTACCCAATCCACCTCGGGATCACCGAGGCGGGAACCAAGTGGACGGGCTCGCTCAAATCAGCGGTGGGCCTTGGAACGCTCCTCGCAGATGGAATTGGGGACACGATCCGGATCAGCCTCTCCACTTTCCACGCGGAGGAAGAGGTCAAGGTCGCATGGGAGATCCTCAAGTCACTCAAGCTGCGCGAGAAGGGGCCGGTCTTGATCGCCTGCCCGACCTGCGGTCGACTCCAGTTCGATATGGACACCGTTGTCGCTGAGATCGAAAAGCGTCTCGAGTCCTATGACGAGGTAGTCGAGGTTGCGGTACTCGGCTGTGCGGTCAACGGCATCGGCGAGGCTTCTAACGCTGACTTCGGGATCGCGGGCGCCAAGAACGAGGGTTTGATCTTCGCCGGAGGCAAACCCTTGCGGAAGGTGCCGCAGGAGCAGCTCGTGGATACGCTCTTTGCCGAGATCGACAAGTCGCTCGATCGAGGCGAGGTAGAGTTCGATGATGCCGAGGCCGCCGAGGGAGCCGCTTGGCTCGCCAAGATCGAGGAGGAGAATGCCGGCGACCTCACCCCTGAGCGCATCGCAAAGCTCGAGGCAGAAGCAGCCGCTCGTGAAGAAGAGTCGCCCGTCGAGGGCAGGCGCTTTTCGCGCTCATAGGTGAGGTTCGGCCCCCGATGCAGGCGATAGGCTCGCGCTGATGTCAAAGCGATCGGAGACCTTCCTTCCAACACTTCGCGAGGACCCGGCCGACAGCGAGTCGACCTCACACCGCCTCTTGCTGAGAGCGGGAATGGTCAGGCAGTTGGGGGCAGGCCTGTGGACCTGGCTACCCGCTGGATATCGAGCAATCTCCAAGGCCGAGCAGATAATCCGGGAGGAGATGGTCGCGATCGGGGGGCAGGAGATGCTCCTGCCCCTGATGCAGCCGGCTGATATCTGGCGAGAGACCGGCCGCTACGAGATAGGAGAGATGTTCAAACTGCAAGACCGCAGGGAATCCGATCTGGTCCTGGGTATGACCCATGAGGAGCCTGTGACCTGGCATGTAGCGCGTGAGGTGCGCTCTTATCGCGACCTGCCACTGATCCTCTTTCAGATCCAACTCAAAGAGCGGGATGAGCCGAGGCCTCGTGCAGGCGTACTGCGAACTCGCGAATTCTCGATGAAGGACTCCTACAGTTTCGACCGCGACGCGGAAGGTCTCGAGGAAAGCTACGCCCGCCATATCGCTGCGTACGATCGAATCTTCGACCGGTGCGGACTCGACTGGCACCGCGTTTCCTCAGACGTCGGAATGATGGGTGGCGCCGGAGCAGATGAGTACATGGCTCCCTGTCCGGCAGGCGAGGACCGGATAGCTCTTGCAGAGGGCTATGCGGCGAACGTCGAGGTAGCCGTGTCTGAGGCACAGCAGGTCGATCTGCCGGCACCTGCCGATTCCCCTGTCGAGGTCGAAACGCCTGGCGCGACCACCGTGGAAGACGTTGCGGGAAAGCTCGGCGTACCTCCAGGTGCACTTCTCAAAGCCATTCCCGTTGTGGCGGAAGGGCGAGGCCTGATGATGGCCCTGGTCAGGGGCGATCACTCACTGAACGAACTCAAGCTCTCCACTGTCCTGGGCGAGCCGGTTCGACAGGCAACCGCGGAAGAGATCGATTCGGGAATAGGTCCCACCGGATTCATCGGACCGGTTGGGGCGAGGTGTCCGGTGATTTGCGATCTCGCAGTAGTCGGTAATTCTTATGTTTGCGGGGCGAATGCTGCCGACAGACACCTCACCGGGGTGGACCCCGGACGGGACTTCGAGGCAGAGCGCGCCGACATCAGATCTGTGCAGGCAGGTGATCTGACAAAAGGTGGCTCCG
>JBEIRY010000064.1:0-10010 GCA_040375675.1 Thermoleophilales bacterium
CATATCCGATTCCGGAATTGGAGGGCTTGCCTCCACCTGAGGGGGAGCGGTTTGGCCTTGTCTCAGGCGTTGGTGGCGGAGGCTCGCTGTACTCATCGATCACATCGGCACGGGCAACGCCGGCAGGAAGGAATGTTCCCCCGGCAGACCCGAGAGCAAAGAGGCCAGCAAGCAGCGCTACGGAGGCGAGCATTTTCGCGGTGCGCATAGGTGCGCTCGTCGGATTGTGAATTGTCGTACGCAAAGATCTGGTCTGAGAATGCCAAGCCTGCTTGCTGCGGGCTAGGTTAGGTAACCATTATGACCCTTCAGGCAGGTGAAAGTTTCGAAAGAACAGGCGTGGCACGCCTGAGCGTCAAGTCCGCGTCCCTGCTGACCGGGCTGACCGCCGCGGTCGGACTGTTCTACCTGTCGATGCGCGGAGGCGGCTACGAGCTGACGGCCCGGGCAGAAATCGGACTGGTTGTCTGGTGGCTGGTAGCTGTCCTTGGAGCCTTGGGTGTGATCCCTGCGGGCAGACCCGGCAGATCAGCACTGGTGATGCTCGGGGCAATGGCGGCACTAGCTGCCTGGACCGCGATTGCGATCATCTGGTCACCCAGCGCAGAGCGCGGAATGGTCGAAGTCGAGCGGGTTCTGACCCTCGGGGGCATCCTCACACTCGCGATGCTTGCCACTCCCGCGCGCTACGCGAAGGCGCTGCTGTGGGGGGTAGCCGCCGCGATCGTTGCGGTGGCTGCGATCGGGATCCTCTCGCAACTTCGAAAGGTCTGGTTCCCCGATTATGGAACGGCAGAAGACCTCGGTGGCCAGGTCCTGGTGCGGCTCAGCTATCCGCTCCGTAACTGGAACGGCCTTGCCGAGATGTTCGCAATGGGCGGTGCGCTGCTCGTGGGCCTGGGTGCCGTGGCCCGGCGTCCGAGATGGGCAGCGCTTGCCTGCGCGGCAGTTCCGCTGCTGGTGGTGGCCTCTTATCTAACCCTCTCGCGCACCGGCATCGGCTGCGCGTTGCTGGCACTGCTCGTGGTGCTGGTTCTCCATCCACTGAGAAGACAGGTTGCGGTCATCACCTTCGTAGGTCTCGTTACGGGAACCCTTGCGGTTGGCGTAACGGCTGCTGTCCCCGGCGCGTCGGAAGGTGGCGCAAGCGGCGGAGAGGCCGCCGCGATCATCTTGGTGACCCTGCTGTGTTGCGCGCTTGCGGCAGCTCTGCTGACCGGGCTGGGTCGTTACGGGGCGTTGGCCTGGTTGCAGGGCCTCGGGCAAGATCTCGACCCAAAGACCAGCCGGATCTTCAAAGCCGCCGGCGCAGTTGCGATTGCGGCGGTAGTGCTCTTTGCGATCCCGAGCCTGCTGAACGGCTGGAGCGAGTTCAAGAAACCTGAAACCCCGGGGGCGAGCGCCGAGCGCTACGCGTCCGCGACTGGCAGCGGTCGATATCAGTGGTGGAGCGCCGCAGTCGATGCGGGCGTGGAAGAACCTTTGACCGGAGCCGGGCCCGGGACCTTCGAGTTCGTCTGGTCCGAGAACGGAACGATTCCCGGATTCGTACGCGATGCGCACTCCCTCTATCTCGAAACCTTTGGCGAATTGGGCGTGATCGGACTCTTGCTCGTTCTCGCGTTGATCTTCACGCCCCTCGCCCGATCGGTTCGAGGCGCGGTCGGAGACGGTGGGCGGATCGAGCGTGGGACGTTTGCGGCCGCGGCTGGGGGCATCACGGCGTTCGCGCTGGCGGCAGCGTTCGACTGGGCTTGGGAGACGACCGCTCTCTCGGCCGCATTCATGTTGGTGGCGGCAGGAGCGCTGCGGCTTGGTGGCGCCGCGGAACCCAACGGAGCGAAGAAGAGCCGGCCAAATATCCCTTTGCGGATCGGACTTGCGGTCTGCGGGTTGGTAGCGGTCGTGGTGATCTCGATCCCCTTGACCATGCAAAAGACGCTCGATCGGAGCGCCGCCGATCTGCAGGGAAGCGACCTGCAAGGTGCGCTCGACCAAGCAGTCGAAGCCGGGCGGATAGAGCCTTACGCCGCTTCGCCGCTGATCGCCCAGACGATCGTCTACGAAAGTGCTGGCGATTATCAGTCTGCGCTGGAGACAGCTCGCGAGGCAACTCGGAGGGAGTCGACGAACTGGCAAACCTGGTATCTGCTGGCCCGAATCCAGCGCTGGCTAGGCAATGACGAGGCAGCCATCGTGGCCTACGAAAGAGCGGTAGAGCTCAACCCCAGATCGGAAGAGTTGAGCAAGCCCTACGAAGAGGCGACTCTGAGATAGACCTAGCGTGCACCTCGACCACCGAGCACGGCCGAGACGGTGCCGATCAGCAGGCGCAGATCCTCACGCAACGACCACGAGGTGACATAGGCGTAATCCAGCCTGAGCATGTCCTCGTGAGGGATGTCGCTGCGGCCGTAGACCTGCCACGGTCCGGTGATCCCGGGGCGCATCTCGGAGCGGGCGAAGAACCGGCCCTTGACGAGCTTGGCTTCGTCGAGAGGCAGAGGCCTCGGTCCGACCATGCTCATATCTCCTTTGACCACATTCCACAGTTGCGGCAACTCGTCTAGGGACCACCGACGCAGACGCCTGCCGAGCGGCGTGATCCTGGGATCGTCGGAGTGCTTGACGAGGACGCGATCGCTCCCTCCGGCAAGCTCGGAGTGAGTTGCCTCGGCGTCTTCGATCATGGTGCGGAACTTGAGCATCTCGAAGTGGCTCTCGCCCCGGCCCTCCCGCAGTTGACGAAAGATTGCCGGACCGGATGAACCGACTCTGATTGCAATCGCAAGGACCAAGAACACAGGTAGTGCAATCAGGAGGATGAGCAACCCGAAGACGAAGTCGAGCAGACGCTTGAGACCCAGCGCAACTCCATTCCTCCGCCCCAGCCGAAGCGAAACGATCGGCTGCCCCTCAAGTCGATAGACCGACTCGACCGGAATCAAAGTGTCGGGACCACCGGCCACCGAGTCGACTGCGATACCTCTGGTCGAAGCGGCGTCGATCAAACCAAGCTGAGCATCGGAGTCGAGACCTCGAGATGCCACGATCACCCGGCTGGCGCCGGTTGCCACGGCCGACCGCTCGAGCAAATCCATCCAGTCGCGCTCGCCCGCCGCGCGCTCGAAATGGACCGACTCCTGCTCTTGGCCACCGACTATCGGGACGAGCTCGTCGGAGCTGCTGCCAAGAGAAAGCACTCCCGCTGGAACGAGACCGGTCGCCTGCTGGCGCTCGAGCCTTCGAAGGATCAGACGAGACTCCTCGGCCTCACCGAACACCAGTACACGTTGATCGAGAGCTCCGGTGCGCCTGAGGGCTGCTCTGGCCAAGGCCCTGAGCAGCACAACCAGCACGACCGCAGCGACCCAGAGCACTGCAGGGGCACGGATCTCGGTGATTCCGGCAAACAGCGCCGAGCTGAGCAACACGATCAGCCAGGCCCAAGCCGTGCTGATCAGAGCAACGGGTCCGATCTCGTCGGCGAACGAAAAATCTACCCGCCTCGACGGCAGCGCGTAGAGTCCGGCCGCCTGGGCTGCAACCAGCCAGACCGGAAGCAGGATGAGGAAAGGAATCAGTTGCTTCAGGGGCACCAGATCCCGGCCCGAGAGAGAGTTGGCCAAGACCTCACACCCGAATGCCAGGCAGAGCGCGATCAGGTCGGAGACCGCGAGCGAGAGGGAAATACGTCGGCTGCCGCTCACTTGACCGATGAACCTCTGCCGATCAGCTTGGGCGGATGCTTTGCGATCGTGACCAGAAACCGCGGAATGATCGAGAAGTAGCGTCGCCAGAGCCTTCGCGGCTCCTGCGCCAGGCGGTAGAGCCAGTTCAGGCCGAGCCTTCCGATCCAGCGCGGAGCATCAGATCTAAGACCAGCGTGGATGTCGAACGCCGCCCCTACACCCAACAAGACGACCGATCCCCCGATTCTCTCCAGATGATTTGCCATCCAGAGTTCCTGCTTGGGAGTGGAGATTCCAACGAAGACGATCCGGGCTCCGCTCCTGGAAATACTCTCGATCACCTCATCGTCTTCCGGCTCGCCCGGCTCACGCATGGGCGGAGAGTGGGTACCGGCAATCGCCAGGCCGGGGAACCTCTCGATCATCCGCTCGCTCAAGGTGTCGGCGACCCCGGGCTGGCCGCCATAGAAGAAGACAGGCCAATCCCGCCGCGCGGCCTCGGCGCAGAGGGAGAGCATCATCCCCGGCCCGTAGACCCGATCTATCTCCTTCGAGCCAGCGCGCCGGCCTGCCCAGACCATCGGCATGCCGTCTGGAAGGTCCATACCTGCACCGCTCAGAGCGGCTGCCACCGCAGGGTCTGCCTGGGCCTCCATCACTCCGTGAACCCCGGTCAGGCAGAGGTAGGTTCGCTCACCTGAATCGAGCCAGCCGCCGATCGCGGTGAGGGCAGAAGCAGGATCAACGCAGGCTACGGGTACGCCCAACACATCCACGCAATCCCAGCCAGCCCGAGTCGAATCGCCTGTGTCGGGTCGCTCGAGCGGCTCCGGCCGTATGGTTCTCTCTTCCATGACCACGGATACAAGCAGGGATAAGAAGCAAACGAATGCCGAAGGCACCGCGCTAGTCGCCGGTGGCGGTGGCTTCATAGGTGGCTACCTGACCAGAACGCTCGGCGATCTCGGTTGGAAGGTCCGCTCGGTCGACTCGAAGCCACTCGGCGAGTGGCACCAGCAGGACGACCGGGCCGAGAACCTCGTGCTGGATCTGTCGCTGCTCGATACCTGCCGCCAGGCCACCGAGGGCGTCGATCGCGTTTGGGACTTGGCAGCCGACATGGGCGGAATCGGATTCATCGAAAACTACAAAGCCGACTGCATGCTCTCGGTGCTGATCGGCAGCCACCTCTTGCTCGCATCGCGCGATGCCGGTGTCGAGAGGTTCTTCTTCTCATCCTCGGCATGCGTCTACGCAGCCGATCGCCAGACCTCACCAGAGGCAACCGCGCTCGTGGAAGCCGACGCCTACCCGGCGATGCCAGAGGACGGCTACGGATGGGAGAAGCTCTTCATCGAGCGGATGTGTCGCCACTTCAGCGAGGACTTCGATCTCGAAACGCGAGTAGCCCGCTACCACAACGTCTACGGGCCTCACGGATCATTCGAGGGAGGTCGCGAAAAGGCCCCTGCCGCGATCTGTCGCAAAGTCGCCGAGGCCGTGATCGGAAAAACCGACTCGATCGAGATCTGGGGCGACGGCGAGCAGTCGCGGAGCTTCATGTACATCGACGACTGCATCGAGGGCAGCCTCAAGATCATGAGCGGTGACTCGCGCGAACCGGTCAACCTCGGAAGCGCGGAGCTCGTGACGATCAACCAACTGGTCGGTCTGGTCGAGGAGATCGCGGGTGTGACGCTGAAGCGGGAGTACCTGACCGATGCCCCTCAGGGCGTGCGCGGCCGAAACAGCGACAACACGATGATCTCGGAGATCTACGGCTGGGAGCCGTCGATCTCGCTGCGCGAAGGTATGGAGAAGACCTACCGATGGGTCTGCGACCAAGTCGCGGCGGCGGCCTCCTCCTGAGTGGAGCTACTTCGTCTCGAGCCAGATGCTCGATGGAAACTTGCCCCGAGAGGCAGCCTGCGCGATCCCTCGATCGCGCTCTCCCGATACGAGATCGGGGATCAAAGCGGAGAGCCGCTCGGAATCATGATCTTGGAGTGCGGAGAGCGCGCAGAGAACCCCGATCCGGGGGTTGTGGGTCAAGAGGCCGGCAAGCAAAGTCGACTCCTGAAAATCCCAGAAATCGTCGAGCACCTCTGGCCTGAACAGATAGGGGAAATGGACGTCGTGGATGTGAATGAACACTCCTGGAGCCAAGGACGGAATCCCCTCGAGATAGATCCGCGGCAACTCTGAGCCCGTCTTGACGACGTGGCTCGAGTCGATAAAGAGCAGGTCTCCAGACTGGAGGACCTCGAAGGCTTCTATCGGCAGCATCTGGGCGTACTCAGAGCGGACCTCGACGCCTTCGAGGTCCGCTACGGCTGACGCTGCAAATGGATCAACGCAGGTAATCGCGGTCGCACCCCGGCCCTCGCTCTGGTTGCGATGAGATGCATCGGACACGACCGCGGTGGAGGCTCCTGACCCCAGTTCGAGAACCCGCTTGGGAGCGATCTGACGAACGACGCAGTAGAGCAATTCGGCTTCGGTCAGCCCGTATCTGAACTGTATACCCCGCTGCTCGATCTCCTCGATAAGTGATCCTTGGCCGATCTCGGGCAGGTAGTCGCCGGTAGCCCACTCCAACCACTCGAACTGGGCCTCAAGATCCCACTCGACTCCTGGTAGAGAGGTCGGGCGCTGCCACATCTCTGGATGTTTCTTGAGCCAACTACGGCTCGGAAGCGAGGAGTAATAGGTAACAGGGGAGATACTGAGTCTTACGAGGCCGAGATCACCCCACGGGAATGGAACCCGATCCATCAGCCGATTGATCCCGAAGATAATCCGCTTGAGCAGCCTTCCTCCCCTTTGTCGGACTGAGCGCTTCATCAGCTGTCGAAGTCCGGATCAACCGACTCGATCGAAGGAGCGTAGCTGCGCATACGCTGGTAGAGCTCGATCGCCTCAGGTGCGTAGGCATCGTCGCGGATCGCTGCTCGCAGGTCCTCGAGGCCAACTCCTAGATCATCCTCATAGGTCGAACGGTGCAGCATGCCACGGGCGTTTCTCATTTTCTGGGACGAGGTCAGGAGATCCTGTGCCGAGGACCGCGGAGTTTCCAGGTCAATGGCAAAGCACGAATTGAGAGCCTGAACGGTGTACGAGACATCCGCGATCACCCGATCGAACGGGCAGACCACGACTCCACCCCGTTCGATCACTCCGTGCAGCCGCCGGTGAAAACCGATGTAAACGCCGAGGAAGTGATGAGCTGCGGCAACGCCGCCGTCGAAGATGGCAATCGACTCGACTGCATCCAGCGGATTGCGGATCACCAGAGCGGTCGGAATTCCTCTGGACACCGCAGCGAGGACCTGACCCGGTTGATGCGTGTGATGGGCGCCTCGCAGGAGCGGGTTCGAGTCGAGGACAGAACAGTAGGCAAATGTATTCGCCGAAAAGGGAAACCCTTCGACGCAGAAGTCGGTCGAGGAGGAGACGACCTCTCCCGAGCGGAAGGCCGGCCAGATCTTGAGCAAAGGCAAGGTCGCTCTGCGCCGGCCGATTAGGCGCCTGATCTCCCGAGAACGGTCGACTCTGGGAGCGATCTGTGAGTTGGGCCTCAACTGACCTCTGCTTTCTGGAGCGAATCTCCACCGGCCTGTCCGATCGCGATCAATGACTTGGTCCAAGGCCCGACCCGCTCACGCAGGATCTCTGCGCCCGGAAACAGGCTCGAGAGACCCTCCGAGGTGAGCAAAGTGATCTCGTCGTATGGCTCGTTTCTCACTGCTAGAGGCCAGACTTTCCGCTGGAGTGTGCGGGGAAGGAACTGGTAGCCGGGAAGCAGCACATGCGGCTCGACAGGAAACCACTTGTTTGGGGTCTGTACGAAGAACCTCTTGGATACCCGCTGGATCTCCGAGGCGAACCTCTCCCAGTCGGCGGGGTCGAGGTGTTCGATCACCGAGTTCGAAAACGCGATGTCGAACTCGCCATCTGCAAAGGGAAGGTCGAGAGCATCCCCCTGCCGGTAAGAGCGATTCGGTCCGTCGTAGCCCGGAAGCGATGGCTCGCGATCGATCCCGACGACCTCGATCTCTCCAGAGAGGTCGTTGAGCCAACCGGCCCTGCCGCAGCCGACATCGAGAATCCTCTCTCCTGCCTTCGGCTCAATCTGCTCGACGAACAGCTCCAGGCGCTTCTTCCTGGCTCTCGCCGAAAGCGTCGAAGCGGCACGCGCCCTGAGTCCGGGGCGCTCGTAGGTAGGTGGCGAGGTCAATCGACTTCCCAGAACTCACCGCGCCGGTACCACTCGATCAGCGACTGGCACTCGACTGCGAACTCACCTTCGAGCCGCTTTCGCCAGTCCTTGGCAACTCGCTGAACACCGGGCAGGTGGATGTCATCGAGCACGAAGGCGCAGCGCTCGGCGAGCCTCGGCTCCAGATAGGGAAGGGCAGCCCACCGTGACCAGCCGATGTCATCGGGTCCGTCGACGATCGCGAGGTCGACCGATCGGTCGGGAACGGCTACGCCGGCCATCTCGTACCACCGCAGTGGCGCTGGCGAAGGAATCTCGCTCTGATAGTCGACGAGCGGCGCGTGGATCAACTCGATGCTTGCGGGACCCGGATCTCCGACCATTTTCTGGACCGTCTCGAGCCAGTCGGCGTTCTGATCGACCGATCGGATCTGCAGGGGAAGGTCGAGATTGCGTGCAAGCGCGACGAGGATCGCAGTCATCACCCCTGAGCCGAACTCGAGGATGTTCTCTCTGCGATTGATCACGATCTCGTTGCAGATCTGGCGGGCGAGGTCGGGATTTACCGAGTAGATGCTCCAGGGCAGGTACCGATCGCCGATCAGCGGCTGGAGAGCAGCCATCGAGTAGCCGGCGCCTGAACGGCCGATGCGCCAATCGCGGATCGAGAGCCGCGCGGTCCTCGGCAAGGTCGACAGGTTGGTTCGGATTCGCTTGAAAGAACTCATCTTGCGGGCCTAGGCCTTCTCCGTATTTGCTGAATCGAGGAGGCGCTCTTGGTCGGGCCAGTACGCACCGAGTTCGAAGTCGAGCGATACCGGCCTGAACGGGAGCATCGCATCGCCTGTGTAGGGAGTGAGTTCGGAGAAATAGAACTGATCACGGTCGAGGAGAAAATCCACCCGGAGAGCGTCGAATCCTTCAGCCAAGGATTCTGCGAACCGCCGCGCCTGCTGCAGGCAGGTTGGCATCGGGATCTCGCCAGGGTCGGAGTCGTCGAGTTGGGAACCGATCATCTCCCAGTCAGGGTAGAAGAGCACCACCAGGTGTTGGTGACCTCGACCCTGATCGAGTTGCCAGAGGGCCACCTTTCCATCGAAGAGGTAGCACTTGAGGTCAGGCGGAACCATCTCTCCGCTACCTACGAATTTCTCTACGAGGTAGCAGCGCTCGGCCTTGGTGTACCCCCAGGGCCAGCGCCACGCCGAAGGGCCAAATGGCATGTCCAGCCAATCGGCAGTTTGTTGCGCCAGTCGAATCGTCGAGGCAAGATCGAGTTGTCCGCGCCCTTGGTGAATCAGCCCGCTGGCGTTGTTCGGCTTCAGGATCCATCGCTCAGGCAGCTCGAGCCGAGCAAGCTCTCGCAAGTCATCCCCTGCCCAGATCAACTCAGGAACTGGTAACTGCGGGCAGCGTTGGAGTGCGAAACGCTTGGCCGCAAGCTTGTCGCAGCACATGGCGATCTCGGGTCGACGGTCGAAGAGGATCCGCCAGAGAACACGTTCGTTGAAGCTTCTGGGCGGGCTCAGTCGGGGCCAGTGGTGGTGCCCATTGAGAAACCTCAGCTTCCAAGCGAGACGGGGCGGGAGCCTCTTGCCGACTGCGTGGGCCAATTCCCGATGGCGCTTGATCATGCGCCAGCTGTGCTCTACCTCGCTCGAA
Source organism: Thermoleophilales bacterium (assembly GCA_040375675.1). Classification (GTDB taxonomy): domain Bacteria; phylum Actinomycetota; class Thermoleophilia; order Solirubrobacterales; family 70-9; genus CAIUSP01. The sequence goes on from JBEIRY010000064.1 coordinate 9,574, forward strand.
GAGGTAGCAGGCGCATCAGGCCGGCCCTGAAACGAGTCTCGCATTCGCTCGAAAGAACTCATCTTGCGGGCCTAGGCCTTCTCCGTATTTGCTGAATCGAGGAGGCGCTCTTGGTCGGGCCAGTACGCACCGAGTTCGAAGTCGAAACTCCGAGGCCAGTACTGCACCAGACCGTCCACCGGGTAGACGGTGGCCTCACCGAACCAGAGCTCTCCACCCCAGTAGAAGAGATCTACTCGGGTGGAATCCAGACCGCTTGCCGCAGCGACCTCCTCCACGGCTTCCCGAAAGCCGGGGATGGGAGCAACTGGTCGATCGAGAGCGATCGCTCGTTCCTTGCGGCTTACCGGCAGCAAGTTGAATTCGGGGTCGTAGAAAGAGCACTCTCCATGCGGATACTCGGTTACGCGCCAGGTAATCAGGATCGTCCGTAGCTC
>JBEIRY010000095.1:0-3528 GCA_040375675.1 Thermoleophilales bacterium
CTGGTGCACGCCTGTCATGACCGCTGTGCTGCTGGTCCTCGTGCTGCTCCTGATCGTGGCGAACGGTTTCTTCGTCGCGGCCGAGTTTGCGCTGGTGCGCTCGCGCCACTCGCGGATGGACGAGTACGTCCAGCAGGGCAGCCGCAGCGCGAAGCTCGCCCTGAAGCAGATGGATCAGGTCGACGAATACGTCGCGACCTGTCAGGTCGGGATCACACTCGCCTCGATCGGGATCGGTTTCATCGGCGAGCCGCTGTTCGCGGGGTGGCTGGAGCCGCTCTTCGGTGACTTCATGGGACACGGACTCTCGATCGCGCTCTCGATCGCGCTCGCATATCTGTTGATCACCCTCGCTCACGTGATCGTGGGAGAGCAGGCGCCGAAGATGTACGCGATCTCCGCAGCCGAGCCGACCATGCGCCGGGTCTCGCGCCCGCTCGAGTTCTTCCGGCTGGCCTTCCACCCGCTGATCGTGATCACCAACCGGCCAGCCAACTTCATCGTCGAGAAGATCTTCCGCCAGCCGATCGTCTCCGACAACGAGGCGGCGAGCTCCAAAGAGCTGCAGGTGCTGATCGCCCGCAGCGTGGTGGGCGGCGACCTCGACCCCGGTGAGGCGGTGATGCTCCGCGGCGTCTTCCACCTGCACGAGCAGGAGGCGCGCGAGGTGATGACCCCTATCCCCGCGGTGGTCTCGATCGACGACTCGGCGACGGTGCGCGAGGCTCTCGAGAAGTGCACCGACTCCGGCCACAACCGGCTGCTGGTGATCGAAGACGGAAACCCCGACAAGGTCAAGGGGATCGCCCACGCGCTCAAGCTCGCTCGTCTCTACATGGAGCAGGGGCCGGATGTCTCGATCGACCAGGCGATACGCCCGGCCCTGATCGTGCCCGAGACGAAGCCGCTCGACGACCTGCTCACGGAGCTGCAGCACCAGCGCTCCTCGATCGGTGTGGTGGCCGACGAGTACGGGCGCACCATCGGCATCACCACGGTCGAGGACATCCTCGAAGAAGTGGTTGGCGAGATCGAGGACGAGACCGATCCGCTTGCAGGCTCGCTGCGGCGCCTGGCCAACGGCGACTGGTACGTGCGCGGGCATGTATCGCTCGGCGACCTGGAAGAAGCCGAGATCAACCTGCCGGTCGATACCGACGCCTTCAACTCGATCGGCGGTTACGTGTTCGACGAGCTCGGCCGCCTGCCCAAGCGCGGTGACGTGATCCGCACCGACGGCTGGGAGATACGCGTGGAGCAGGTGCGCGAAAACCGGGTCGAGGCGGTGCGGATCATCGCGGCTCCAGGCAGTGGCACCGAGAGTGAGGAGTCCGGGGAGGACAAGTAGCGACGTCGGCCGAACACCCCTATAGTGGCCGTCTTGCCCATGCCCCCTCTGATCCGCCGCACACTCCTCACCGCCCTCTGTTCCAGCGTATTCCTCGCCGCAGGTTCCGCGTCTGCCTTCGCCGCCACCCAGTGGGTGGCCTTGACCGGCTCGGTTGGGGCAAACACCTCGTGCGCGAGCCCGGGATTCATCGGGGTTCCGGGCGTGCAGGACGCGATCGACGCGGCCGCTTCCGGAGACACGGTGCACATATGCGCCGGAACCTGGAACACCGCCGACACGACGACTGGCGGGGGATTCGACGTCGACAAGGCACTGACGATCGAGGGAGAGGGCCAGACACAGACGATTCTCGACGGCTCGGGCAGGACCCTGCCGGTCATAGATGCCAATGTTGGAGGGTCGCCACCGGGGAACATCACGGTTCGATCGATGACCATTCGAGATGGGTTTGCTGAAGCCCCGAGCGCGATCTCGGTCGGATTGGCCTCTCTGCTCGTCGAAGACGTCACAGTCCAGAACAGCGCATCTGGCTTCGCGGCGGTCGGAGTAGTTGGCGGCGGCTCGCTCGTGATCCGCCGGAGCACGCTGATAGGAGGAGCCAACACCGGGTTGGTCCTTGCAACCGGACCCCTCACCATCGAGGACAGCACCCTCCGGGATAACGTCGCCCCCCAGGTCGCGGGAGTGTTTGTGGCGGTGGATGGAGAGGCAGAAACCATCATCGACTCTTCGACCTTCAGCGGCCTTAGTGCTCCGTGCGTCAGTTCTGTCGCCGATGTCAGCACCGACGGCGAGTTTGGCAGCGGCGAGATCTCGATAACCAACTCGACCTTCACGGGCAATACCGTCACTGAAGGGGAGTGCGCTCACGTGCACATCGTCAGCACTGGCTCCCTGACCATGGAGAGTTCGACCTTCGCTGGCAACACGGGCGTTCCAGACAACGACAGCGGCGACGGCGAGTTGCTCAGTCTCACCACGATGACCCTCGGCAACAACATCATCGTCGGTGATCCAAACGCTGAGGCCACCTGCCAGCCCAGTAGCGGCACGACCACCAGCCTCGCGGGCAACGTGATCAGCGACGGCACGGTCGGCTGCGACGACTTCGTCGGCGGTGCTGCTCCCTCCCTTCAGACCAAGGTTCTGGAGTCGACGATCGAGATCGGCCCCCTCGCCGACAACGGCGGCCCGACCGAGACGATGGCTCTCGGCGCTGCCTCGGTAGCCCGCGGGGCTGCGATCTCAGCCAACTGCCCGGAAGACGACCAGCGCGGCGTAACCCGCGGCAATCCCTGCACCTCGGGCGCCTGGCAGGGAGCCTCAGCCAGCGGCAAGCCGACGGTGAAGCAGAAGGGCCGCGCGGGTAAGGACTCGCTCACGGTCCGGGTACGCTGCGCCGACTCCGGTCCCTGCCGGATCCGCCTGAGCGGTGTGCTCAAGGGCGGCAAGGGCAAACTGAAGTCGAAGACCGTGAAGGTGCGAGCAGGCGGCAAGACGGTCGAGTTGCCCTACACCTCGCTGCTCGAACGAGAGCTCCGCTCCAACGGCGGCTCTGGCTCGGTGCGGGTCCGTGCCAAGGAGATCGGCGGCGGCTCTGCCAGCACCCTGGTGCGGGTCACCCTGCCCGATCCGGTTACCGGCTAGGCGTTACACCCTAAGGTTCGGCACCGAATTTTCCGCATTGGAATGCGGAAAAGTAGGTCCGGCGGCTGGCTTAGGTTCTACTCCCGTGTGGGTCGTTCGACTCAGCGAGAAGCAACTCGAGGTGCTCCGCGCGGTGATCCGCTCGGAGCGTCATCGCGGTCCCGCGCTAGAGGGAGCGCTCGAGGCGCTGGACCTCGCCCGCTACGACGATCTGCCCGAAGCCCAGCTCCCCTGGGTAGAGGTCACTCACGAAGCAGAGCGCCAAGGGGTCTCCGAGGCCGATGTGATCTGGGATATGTCGGGACGTCTGCCCGAGAAGGCTTGTGAGCCGATCGACCTGACGGCACGTCTACACGAAGTCCTCGATGACGACTACGACGACGACGGAGAGTTCGAAGCCGACGAGCGCTGGGCCGCCTGAGCGGCGCCGCGAAACTCCTTAGGACTGTCGACTAACTCGAGTAGTCGAAGAAGCCCGCGCCGGACTTGCGGCCGAGCTTGCCTTCGCCGATCAACTCGGCGAGCCGCTC
>JBEIRY010000027.1:0-20768 GCA_040375675.1 Thermoleophilales bacterium
ATCGAGTTGGCAGACGCTGGCTACAAGCGGGTCGATCAGGTATCAGAGCGTGGCGAGTTCGCAATCCGCGGTGGCATCTGCGATGTCTTCGGGGCAACCGATTCCCGTGCGGCGCGGATCGAGCTGTTCGGCGACGAGGTCGAAGAGATCCGCTGGTTTTCGACTTTCACTCAGCGCTCCCTTGGTGACACCGACTCGGTCGAACTCGCCCCTGCGGCCGAGCTGGGAAGTGACCATCGAGCCGTGGACCTCCCCGCAGACGGCGAGACCGCAGCGGATCCACCCGATGTGGCCGACCTGTTGCCTTTGGATCGGTTCGTCTCGCCGCTGGGCCTCGTACCTGATTCAGCCCGGGTGGTGGTCGTCTCAGACGAGGAAATTCGCCGATCGCTGCGGGACCTCTCGGAAGATGTAGAGGCGGCGCTCGGCAAGGAGGGAGCAGCAGGTCTGTATGTGGAGATCCAGGATGAGCTATCGAGCCGGGCATCGCTCAGACTGGGGCCACCTGGAGAAGATCCCGACTGGGCAGTTAGGGCCCAGCGCGCTGATTTTGCCTCGCGCACGCCAGCCGAGGCCGAGGCCGAGCTGGAGAAGCTCGCTCGCTCAGGCTATCGGGTAGTCGTTGCCTTCCCCGGACAGGGCGAAGCTGAGCGGACCAGATACGCCCTGAGCAGGCTCGACCCTCCGATGCTCGATGAAAGCGATCCGCCTCCAACCGGCCAAGTGACCTTCGCCGTCGCCTCGTTGCCGGAGGGTTTCGTCAGCCCGGATCTGAAGCTCTGTGTCGCTCCCTGGTCGAGTCTCGTCTCGCGCCGTTCCCCGGACAGCGAGGTCCAGAGCGGTGGCGCAGCGCGGCTGGCGAACGCAATCGAGTTGCGGGTCGGTGACTTCGTGGTTCACGCAGATCATGGCGTGGCGAGGTTCGCCGGATTCGACACGAAGACTGTCGCTGGCGTCACCCGCGACTATCTCGAGCTCGAATACGAGGGCGAGGATCGCGTCTTTGCCCCGACCGATCAGCTCGCAAGCATCAGCCGCTACGTCGGCGCCGAGGGCGCAGATCCAAAGCTGAGCTCCCTCGGGGGCAAGCGCTGGCAGACCCTCAAGTCGAAGGCTCGCCATGCAGCTCAGGAGATGGCAGGAGAGCTGCTCAACCTCTACGCCGAGCGCCGAGCGAGGCCCGGCCACTCATTCCCACCCGACGGCGAGTGGCAACTCGCCTTTGAACGCGCTTTCCCCTACCGCGAAACAGCCGATCAGCTCGAGGCGATAGACGCCGTCAAGGGCGACATGGAGGCATCGAGGCCGATGGACCGCCTGATCTGCGGCGACGTCGGCTACGGCAAGACCGAGGTGGCGCTGAGAGCAGCCTTCAAGGCGGCAGCCGATGACAAACAGGTCTTGATGCTAGTACCCACCACGATCCTTGCCCAGCAACACTTCGCAACCTTTTCCGAGCGCCTGCTCGACTATCCGTTCAAGGTCGAGGTCGTTTCGAGATTGCGTTCGGCGGCGGAGACGAAGGAAGTAATCGCCAGCTTCACCGAGGGTAAGGTCGACATCCTGATCGGCACCCACCGCCTGCTTTCAAAAGACGTGAGGGCAAAGGACCTCGGTCTGGTCATCGTCGACGAGGAGCAGCGATTCGGGGTCAAACAGAAGGAGCTACTGCAGCGGATGAAGCTCAGGGTGGATGTGCTTTCGATGTCGGCCACCCCGATTCCGAGGACGCTCCAGATGTCGCTTGCGGGCATGAGAGACATCTCGGTCATCGAGACACCTCCAGAGGGGCGTCGGCCGGTCAGGACTTATGTAGGCCCCGACGACGAGGAACTGGTCAAGAGAGCACTGCAGCGCGAGTTAGAGAGAGGCGGTCAGGCCTTCTTCTTGCACAACCGGATCGACAGCCTGCATGAGACAGCGGAGCGGCTCCGCATGCTCTGCCCGAAAGCTAAGTTCGTCGAGGCGCACGGCCAGATGGCCGACAACGAACTCGAGGAGGCAATGCTCGCTTTCGTCAAGGCAGAGGCCGATTGCCTGGTAACGACCACCATCATCGAGTCGGGTCTCGACATTCCGAACGCCAACACGTTGATCGTCGACCGTGCGGATCGACTCGGCCTTTCTCAGGCGTACCAGATCAGGGGTCGAGTCGGCCGCAGCAGAGAACGCGCCTTCGCCTACATGCTCTACCCGAGCACCGAAGCACTAACCGCCGATGCCGCAGCGAGGTTGGCGACTCTGGCAGATAACACCGAGCTCGGATCGGGCTTCAGGGTCGCGATGAGAGATCTGGAGATTCGCGGCGCGGGGAACCTTCTCGGTACTGAGCAGTCCGGTCATGTTGCAGCAGTTGGGTTCGAGCTCTACTGCCAGATGATCGAAGAGGCAACTGAGGAGATGCAGGCGAGCCTCGATGGGGAACACGATTCAGATGCCGAGGAGTCCCGAACGCCGATCCGAATGGAGATCGAAGCCGACGCCTACGTGCCAGCCAACTATGTGCCGTTCGAGGCCGCAAAGATCGACCTGCACCGAAGGGTTGCCGCTGCCCGCGAACCGGGAGAGATCCGTGCTCTGAGGGCGGAGGTCGAGGACCGCTTTGGTCCGCTACCTCAGCCAGTAGAGAATCTGCTCGATCTGGGCCTCGCTCGACTTCGGCTCGATTGTGCAGGCGTGCGGGTGGCGGAGGTAAGAAGTGGGAAGCTCAAGATCGATCCGCTGGAGATCACCAGCGACGAGGCCGCAGAGCTTCGATCCCAGGTCGCAGGAGCCCTCTACGACTGGAAGGCCCAGAGCCTGGAGGTGCCCGTTCCAGACGGCGAGTCTGATGGCGCTTTGGCGGCTTTGAGCGCGGTCGCGGAGTTCGTGGACACCTCCGGCACCGCCACCGCCTAGCAGGGCGTATATCCTCTGCAAGATGCTGAAGGGAAGGTCACTTTCGGGGCGGAACACGCTGATAGTCGGCGGCTTGGTGCTGCTCGTAGTGCTGATCCTCTGGGGAGCTCTCACAGAGCCTTCCGCCAAGGGGAGCCCCTCGGGCGATGTGGTTGCGGTGGTCAACGGGCAGGATGTGACCAAGGCCGAGGTAGATCGCTCGATCGCACAGGCAGCCAAGCGTCAGGGACTGACCGAGACGCCAACGCCTGACTCCCCCCAGTACAAGTCACTGCGCGATCAGGCGATGAACGATCTTCTCGATCTCTACTGGATCGAAGGTGAGGCAGCGGACCTCGGCGTAGCGGTCTCTGATCGCGAGGTCTCTGATCGACTCGATCAGGTCAAGCAGCAGCAGTTCAAGGGTGACGAGGCCAAGTACAGGAAGTTCCTCGAAACCTCCGGCTACTCTGAGCAGGATGTTCGCCGTCGCGTTGCTCTCCAGTTGCTCGCTCAGAAAATTCAGGCGAAGGTAAATGAGGATGCCGGTCAGGCCAGCGAGGCCGATGCGCGCAAGTACTACGAGGCGAACATCTCGAGCTTCGAGCAGCCCGCCAGCCGCGATATCAGGGTTATCTTCAACAAGGACCGCGCCAAGGCCGAAGCCGCGCTCACTGCGCTCGAGGCAGATGACTCGCCAGCCAATTGGGACAAGGTCGCAGCGCAATACTCGACCGACCCGAGCAAGGACTCGGGCGGTGTGCGTACGGGTATCACTGAGGGGACCTTCCCGGAGCCGCTCAACGCCGACATCTTCGACGCCGATACCGGCACCCTTCAGGGTCCGGTAGAAGCAACCGGTGGGTTCTATGTCTTCCAGGTCGACAAGGCAACCGAGAAGTCGGCCCAGCCCTTCGATCAGGTCTCACAGCAGATTCGCCAGCAGCTGACCGCTCAGATCCAGCAGGAGGCTTTTGCTTCATTCCTCGCCGACTACCGCGACAAGTGGACCCAGATCACGGTGTGCGCAGATGATTATCTGGTCGATCGCTGTCGCAACTTCGAGGTGGCTCCTACGGCCTGCACCGAGCAGCAGTTGGCAAGCACCGGTTGCCCGCCAGTGGTGATCAGCAACTCACCTGCCGCACCCGGCAGCATCCTTCCGTTCGTGCCTTCGCAGGGCAAGCCGCAGCGTCCGCACGGACCGGGGGAGGACAAGCCTGCTGCTCCCTCATTCCCCGGCGGCGGCATTCCGACCGGCTGAGCCGGAGAGGTTCACTCGACGCCCGTGAGTGACCGGACCCTTCAGGCGGTCGAGCGTCTGGATGAGATCACCAGAACGCTGCGCCGCGAATGCCCTTGGGATCGCAAGCAGGATGCGCGGTCGATAGTTCCGCATACGGTCGAAGAGGCCTACGAACTAGCCGACGCGGCGCGCCGAGATGCCACCGATGAGATGCATGACGAGTTGGGCGATGTTCTCTTCCAGGTCGTCTTCCTTGCTCTGCTCTTGGAGGAACGTGGTGAGGGTGACCTCGGTTCAGTCGCAGATGGTTGTTCGGAAAAGTTGATCAGGCGGCATCCACATGTTTACGGCGACGGGGGCAGCAACCCCGATACCGCCGGAGAGGTCGTTGCGCAATGGGAGGAGATCAAGCAGACCGTCGAAGCAGAACCCGGGGCCGATCCGTTTGCCTCGATTCCCGAGACGCTCCCCTCACTCACCTACGCTCGCAAGGTACTCCGGCGAACCGACCCTGACCTCGGCTCGGAAAGCGTCGAGGCCGCTGAGCGCGACGCTGCCGAGCAGCGCATAGGGGCCGCTCTACTCGACCTGGTCAGAGAGGCCAGAGCGGCCGGGGTGGACCCCGAGATCGCGCTTCGTGCCGAGTGCGACAAGCTGCGCAGCGAGGCTACGAGCAAAGACGAGTCCTGAAAGACTCAACTGCTGATGCCCGAGATCGCTGAAGTAAAAGGCAGGCAGATCGTTGACTCCCGCGGCAACCCGACCGTTGAAGCCGAGGTTCGGCTCGAGTCCGGCGCCCGCGGATGGGCGGCGGTTCCCTCTGGCGCATCGACCGGAGAGTTCGAGGCAGTAGAGCTCCGCGATGGTGGCGATGACTGGGCTGGCAAGGGGGTCACCAAAGCGGTTGCCAACATCAACGATGAGATTGCAAAGGCACTGCTCGGCCTGGACCCTCGCGATCAGGCGGCAGTAGATCAGGTGATGATCGATCTCGATGGAACTCCCAACAAAGGCCGCTTGGGGGCGAACGCGATTCTCGGGGTTTCGCTCGCGGTGGCAGATGCGGCAGCAGTCGAGGCGGACGTAGAGCTATACCAACATCTCTCGACTCTCTACGCCGCCGTGGGCGGCAGCACCGATGCCCCGAAGATTCTCCCCGTTCCGATGATGAATGTGCTGAATGGCGGTGCTCACGCAGACAACTCGGTCGACCTTCAGGAGTTCATGATCGCTCCGGTTGGAGCCTCCAGCTTCAGCGACTGCATCCGGATGGGCACGGAAGTCTTTCACGCCCTCAAGAAGACGCTTTCCGAGCAAGGTCTCGCCACCTCGGTAGGAGACGAGGGCGGTTTTGCCCCGAACCTCCCCTCCAATGAGGCAGCGCTCGAGATCTTGATGACTGGAATCAGCGGGGCTGGCTATCGCCCGGGAGAAGACGTGGTGATCTGTCTCGATCCGGCAACCAGTGAACTGCTCGAGGGCGACTCCTATGAACTCACCCATGAGGGCAGGAGCCTCGACGCAGCCGAGATGGTCGCGTTTTGGGAAGACCTGGTGGCCCGCTACCCGATCGTTTCGATCGAGGACGGAATGGGCGAAGAGGACTGGGACGGGTGGCGCCTGCTTACCGAGTCGCTCGGCGAGAGCTGTCAGTTGGTTGGTGACGATCTTTTCGTAACCAACCCTGAGCGTCTCGAGCGCGGGATCTCGGAAGGGATCGCAAACTCGATACTGGTCAAGGTGAATCAGATCGGGACGCTCAGCGAGACGTTGGAGGCGATCAAGATCGCGACCGACGCCGGTTACACATCGGTCATCTCGCACCGCTCCGGTGAGACCGAGGACACCAAGATCGCAGACCTCGCCGTGGCAACTGGCGCTGGCCAGATCAAGACCGGCGCTCCATCGCGATCGGATCGGGTTGCCAAGTACAACCGCTTGCTGCGGATCGAGGACATGCTTGGCGATACTGCGGTCTATCCCGGCCGGTCCGTCTATCGCGGCTTGAGTTCCTAACCGCGCTGCGGGCGTGAGTCGGGCAGGGATTGCCCTGCTGAGCGTCGAATTAACGCTGTATGCCCACCGGTATCCACACCCTTGGTGCGCGTCGCAGCGCAAATCGCTCGCGACGAAAGGTCGGTCGCAGAATCGGCCCCAGTCGCGTGCGCTGGGACAGGATCGGACGCATCGCGCTGGTGATCGTGCTCTTCGGCGTAACGGTCAGCTACCTCAACCCGGCGATGAATCTCTTCCACTCTTGGCAGGACTCGCGGTCGTCGAAACAGCGTCTGGTCGAGCTCAAGGCTGAAAACCAGCAACTCCAGGACCAACTCCAGGAAGCTTCCAAGCCCGCTGTGGTCGAGCGCGAAGCCAGACGCCTCGGTATGGCGCGATACAGCGAACGCGCCTACGTGGTCCGCAGCCGCTGAAGATACGCACGGCGGTAACCGATGGCGCGTGCGTGGCTACCTAGAATCTCCGCACGACCTGAGTCTGATCCAGTCCGGGTCAGGAAGCCAGCTTCTCGGCTTCGGTACCTCTCGCATCTTCTAGAAACGTGACCTTTTCGCAATACGCACTCGGGATGGCAGGGCTGGCCGCCAAGCTGGCCTCCTATGGCGTGGTGGCTTGGACGGTGCGGTCAGCACTCTTTCCGAACTGGCGCGGAGCCCCCGCCAGGTTGATCGAGGTGGTGCTTGCGATTTCCGCGCTCACTGTCATCGCTCAGATCCTTGGCATGGTCGGACTCTTTGGCCAACGGCCGCTGCTGATCGCATCTATCTCGCTTGCTGTCTTGACCCGTCTCCTGTTCGTGAGATTCGGCAACCCGATCACCCGATATCGCGACCAGACCGAAGTCGCTCCCGCCAAGGGGCTTGGAGCAATCGCCTGGACGCTGGTTGCTGCAGCGGTGGTATTCCTGGTTGCCCACTGGTGGACCGGTGTGCAGGCGGCTTGGGGCGAAGGTATGTATTCGGCGGACACCATCTGGTACCACGGGCCGATGTCGGCTCGCATCGCCAACGAGGGCACCGCCTGGCCGCTCCACTTCACCGACACCGAGTACCTGAACTGGTTCTACCCGGGCAACTCAGAGCTCCAGCACGCTCTCGGCATCGCCTTACTCAAGAACGATCTCATCTCACCGCTGATCAACCTCGGGTGGCTCGGTGTCGCACTCCTTTCGTCTTGGTGTTTAGGCCGACGGTTCGGCGTTGCCCCGTTGACCCTCGTGGCGGCGGCGATCGTGCTCGATACGGGGAACATGATTCCGCGCGAAGCGGGAACGATGGCAAACGATGTAGCGCCGGTTGCGCTGCTGTTGGCTGGCGCCGCGATCCTGGTCACCGCCGCTGACCGCAAGAGCTTCCCCTCGGCGGCTGCGCTGGGGGTGGTCGGTCTGGCTTCGGGTCTTGCGCTGGGAACCAAGTTGACGGCCCTTGGTGCCTTCGTGGCGCTGTTCGCCGTCTTGACCCTGATTGCTCCAACTGGTCGGCGCTGGAAGACATTTGGATTTCTTGCGCTCGGAGCCTTCATTACCGCTGGAATCTGGCCGATTCGAAATCTTGCGCTGTCGGGTAACCCCGTTCCGTGGCTGCAGTCGATCGGCCCGATAGATCTCCCCGGGCCCGCACGGGGGCTGGAGGGAAGGGACCCATACAGCGTCGCTCATTACATTTTCGTCAATCCCGACGGCAGGGTATGGGGCACTTACATCCTCGACGGTTTGCACAACGTGCTGGGGCCGCTCTGGATCGCGATTCTCCTTGGCTCTGCCGCAGGAGCACTTATTGCTCTGATTCGTCCCCGTATCGGCGTAGTACGCGCTCTGGGTGCCGCTGCGGCAGTCGGATTGATTGCGTATGTGTTCACGCCGCTCACCGCAGCGGGTCCTGAGGGGAGCCCCTTTTCGTTCACCGCGAACCTCCGGTATCTAGCCCCGGCGCTTACCCTCGGACTCTGCCTGCTTCCGCTCGAGCCACGATTGACCCCGGAGCGCGCAAGGACGCCACTCCTTGCCGGAGGGTTCGCCGCACTCTTGCTGACCGGCCTGTTTTCGGATTCAGCGGCGAGCTGGGGCGAGCGATTCTCTTCAGTTCCGTGGGCGCTGTTTGCGGGAGCGGCGGTTGTCGGTGCTCTGGCCCTGCTCTTTCTGATCACGGCCAGAGCAGGCATCAAGGCGGGTCTGGTCGCTGTAGCGACACTGGTTCTCGTGGCCTCCGGCATCCTCTGGGCATTCAGCGGCGACTACCTGCGCAACCGCTACTCGCGTGACTTCTTCTCTTTCCAGCCCAACGGCGTGGCGGTCTGGGCGAAGCCGCTGGTCGGCAAGCGGATAGCGGTTGTCGGCTCCAGCGGGGCCTTTACTCAGTACACGCTCTATGGCGATAACCCCAGCAACTACGTTCAGTACCTTGGCCGCAAAGCCTCTGGGGGTGACTTCGTAGCGATCACTACCTGCGCCGGCCTGCTCAGGGCACTCGACCAAGGCAACTTCGACTACCTAGTGACCACACCAACCCTCGATCTGAACCGTCCGACCGTTCTCACCTCCGCTCCCGAGAGAGTCTGGGTGCTGGGTAACAGCGCCGCAGAGGAGATTCGCCAGAACGGACTCTCGAGCGTGTTCCGCATCACGGGAAATCTGGCTGATTCGGGGTGCGCATCCAGATGAGCGTCTGGCACTGGATAACCGGCCTGATCGGGATGGCCGTGATCGTGCTCTCGCTTGGCTATGCGGCAATGGTCGTTCGCCGCTGGGCGTTGCCCGGCTGGAGCGGGTCACCTGCCCGGCTGGCCGAAGCACTGCTCGGCATCTCCGGTTTGCTTGCGATCGCCCAGATACTCGGAGTGATCGGACTGCTCCAGGCTCCCCTGCTGGTGGCGGCATCAGCGGTCATAGGGCTCGCTGCACTTCAGTTGGGCCGCACCGTCGAGGATTCAAAGGCCCCTGCTCCGCCGGCGCCCCGGCGCGGTAACGGTGAGATCCTGATCGCAGCTGTGTTTGCCTTCGCCGTGGTCATCCAGTGGGCCGGCCCGGTGCTGACCTCGATGGATCGGGGCATGTACGGAGGGGACACCCTCTGGTACCACCTTCCGTTCTCGGCCCAGATGGTGCAATCGGGCTCGACCGTTTCGTTGCTGCATGTGGACACGCTCTATTCGAACTGGTTCTATCCACAGAGCTCGGAGCTGGTCCATGCGATCGGTTTGCTCTTGGTTGGGGATGACTACCTGTCTCCGCTGATCAACCTCGGTTGGCTCCTGTTGGCTCTGCTGGCCGGTTGGTGTCTAGGCCGCCCTTGGGGTGTCTCGGCCCCGTCGAGTGCAGCGGTAGCTGTTCTGATGTCCACCGAGCTGATGTTCTCCAGGCAGCCGGGTAACGCAAACAACGACGTGGTCGTGGTTGCGCTTCTCCTTGGCGCGGCTGCAGTGCTTGCCAACTCGTGGTGGCAGCGGGCGGGAGTGGAGCCCGATCCCGACGAGAGAGATCCTGCGCTGGCCTCATTTGCCCCCGGTGCGGTGGTGATCGCTGCGCTGGCGATTGGGCTCTCGGTCGGCACCAAACTCAACATGGCTGCGATTGCAGTCGCGCTGACGGTAGGGGTGATAGTCCTTGCCGGCAAAGGTGAGCGGCTGCGTACCGCTGGAATCTGGCTGCTGGCTTCTACCCTCATCGGCGTCTCGTGGTTCGTGCGCAACGCGGTTGATGCAGGTAATCCGCTCCCCTGGTTCAAGATCGGACCGCTTGCCAAGGTCGGGAGCTTCGAGGGGCGTGACCCGTACTCGATCGCTCACTACCTGACCGATTTCGATGTCTGGGGAACTTGGTTTGCGCCCGGTCTTGCGGAGCGACTCGGGTACCTCTGGCCGCTCGTACTCCTGCTCTCAGCGGCCGGGATGGCGCTGACGATCTTCTCTCGCAGCCGGCTTCTCCGAATGTTGGGGCTCGTGGCGTTGGCCGGGTTCGTCGCTTACTTCCTCACCCCTCTTGGCGCTGCCGGACCAGAAGGAGCACCCACCGCATTTCGTCTCAATATCCGATACGCCGCCCCCGCCTTTGCTCTCTCGCTCTGTTTGGTTGCCATACCGCCGTCATTCCTTGCCCGCCACAGGGATCGCTGGAGGATCGGGATCCTGATCGCCTTCGGTTTGGCGATGTTGGTCGGCAATCTCTACTTTGCCGAACTCGACTACAGCCGCATCGTAGGCTCTCTGTTCGTGGGCATCGTCTTCGTGGCGCTGCCGCTTGCCTTCTTCTACGGCCAGCAAAGACCGCTCGATATCCGTCTGCTCACCGCCGCGGGTGTCTGCGTGGTCTTGGTTCTCGCCGTCATGGGAGCGATTGATCGCCGTGAGTATCAGAAGTTCCGCTACTCCTCGGATTCGCCGGCATATCCAGTCGATTCCTACCCGGCTGACGAGCTGAAGGAGGGAATTGGTGCGGTCAACGACTGGGCTCGCGGTGTTACGGGCGAGAAGATCGGGCTGTCTGGCACCCTGGCGCAGTTCTTCCAGTACGGGATCTGGGGACCTGATTCCTCCAACCAGGTCGAGTCGATCGGAGAGCAACTCTCAGGCGGTGCCTTTGCGGCACCGGTCGGGTGTCCGGAGTGGGTGGCTGCGGTAAACGCGGGCGGTTACCGGTACGTCGTCACCTCTCCGCCTTCGGCTGATCGCGATTCGTCACAGGTTGCCGTTCCTGTGGAGATCGCCTGGTTGCGCCGAGCACCGAACGCCTCCAACATCGTCTCCGAGCGGGATACCGATGTCTGGCAGTTGGACGGCAAGCTCTCTCCAGATATATGCGCTCCGTGAGCAGACCAAATTGAATTATCCGGTTGAAAGCGCTGTCTACCAGTGGGAGGAGGGCGATCGCCGTGTGCTGGAGCTTTCCCGTGACCCGAACCTCGCGCCGATCCTCGAGCGCGCGATGGAGGCAGTGAGGGATGAGTTGAGACGACGGATCGGACCTAGCTTCACCGCTGCGGATCTCGCCGATCTCTATTCGCAGGGGACCGACTGGTGTCTGGCTGCAGCGCGCCGCACGGATCCCGCGCGGGCTTCTGCCCTGGACCCGCAGGCAGTTACCGACGGTGCCTTCTGGCGGCACCTACGATCGGCCTCTGATTGGGCCGGTGGAAGAGTAGTGCCGCTCGGCGAGGAGGAAGAGGAGTCGGGCTAGTCGCGCGAAGAGGGCTCGAGCACGATGCGTCCCTGCTCGACGGTCACGCGGAGTGCGCGCTTGCCCTTCCAGTTCTCGGTGAAGATCGCTTCATCTGCGATTGCCGGGTCAAGCCAGAGGCCGTATCCATCTTTACCTTGTTCGAAGGTCGCATCGAGGGTCTTGCCACCGCGCTTGCCACGTCTGCGGCCACCGCGCTTGCCACGTCTGCGGCCACTTCCACCGCCTTGGCGGTCGTCTCCCCGTCCGGACCTCCGCGCAGAAGACTGCCGTTGGCTTGGCTCGCGCTCGCCGGATGATGTCTGTTCGGCAGATGCGACCTCATCCTCTTCTTCCGGCTCATCTTCTGGTAGGTCTTCGATCTCGTCCAGCTCAGCCTCGATTTCGGCCTCTATCTCATCCCGGATATCGACCTCTGCCGGAGAGTCGCCCAGAGAATCGGCATCGAGGCCGTTCTGCTTGCGGAACTCTTGCAGCTGTGCAGGGGATACCTCGAGCTGATGGGCGATCCATGCATCGGTCCGACCCTGGCGCACCCACGCGCGGATCTGGTTCAACTGTGGTTTCAGGGAACGTCCGGCCATCGGCGGGGGACTCTAGCAATGAGGAGCCTTGCGACCCCTTGCGACCCCTTCCATTTTCAACCTCAACCCATCAACCAGGCGAGGGTTTCGAACATGATCACCACTACCACGACCACAGTGACGGTCAGGGCGACCAGCAGAACTCCAAAGCGAACCTTGCCCTTGGATTCGACCTTCCTGATCTTTCGCGCACGCTTCCGATTGGCT
Organism: Thermoleophilales bacterium; assembly: GCA_040375675.1. Lineage (GTDB taxonomy): Bacteria > Actinomycetota > Thermoleophilia > Solirubrobacterales > 70-9 > CAIUSP01. Next base: position 12,101 of record JBEIRY010000027.1, read on the forward strand.
GCGCGCTCGCGCAGCTGATCACGACGCTTACGGTCGAGCTCCATCTCCTGTTCGAGTGCCGCTTCGATCTGCGCGGCACTTCTTCTCATTCGCATCTGGGCCATTACTGAATTCCCATGTTAGGGGCCGCTCAAACTAGCAGTGAGGCTGGTCGGGCAGTTCGGGTCGTTTCACCTGCACGCACTCCAGAGTCCGCGCCCTGCGCGCCCTGCGCGCCTCGCGATCGCTTCGAATTGGTAGCGATGTGCCCCGTTAGGCGAGTAGTAGATCGCGCGCGCAAGCCCTCGCCTGAGCAACTCGGCATTGACGAACCTACTGCCGAGATATACGTAGGCAAGCAGCCGCCCGTAGTAGTCCCGACGCTCCTGATCGAAGCGGAGCCTGACCCTTCTGCCCTCCACCAGGCCTTGGTTGAAGTGGCTCGCCTTGGGTCCGAAGCATCCAACCGGCTCACTCGGGTCGACGGTCTCGGGGGTATCTACTCCGATGTAGCGGACATCCTCGGTGCGGCCGTTCGGCATCTCCACCTCGATCGTGTCCCCGTCTACCACGCGTGAGACGTAGACGAGAGTGCCTTCGGGGCCCCTGGGTCGTGGCTGCGGCCTCTTCTTATTCGAGGAGTCCATGGGCTCCTTGGGAGGCGGCTTCGATTTCTCGGGCGGATTCTGGGCTCTCTTTTCACCGCCGGAACCGGATTTGTCCTCTCCGCCCATGATCAGGCCAATCAGCAGCAGGATTCCCATGCCGACGACGGTCAACCCCTTCTTGGTGCTCGGGATCCGGTACCTCATCGTCTACTAAGTCAGCCGCGGCGCTTATTAGCTGACACTGCCCCGGCTTCTCTGCAGCAGGGCCGCGAGCCTGCGCTCAGGGAGTGCGGTGAACGCTCGAGAGCAAGGTCCCCTTGATCTCGTCGACGATCTTGATCGCATCCTTCCAGGGGCGCTGCCAGACGTTGCGGCCGAAGATCACGCCAGATCCTCCAGCCTCCATGATCAGCTTGGTCTGGTTGAGGACGGTTTCGTCGTCGACCTTCGAACCACCGGAGAGCACCACCAGAGAGCGGCCAGCTGACTCGACGCACTGGCGGATCATCTCGGCCTGATCGACATCCATTTCGTTGTACGGAGCGGGCGCGTCTTTGTCGGCGTCAGAAGGCTTCGGCATGTTGAGCTTGACCACATCGGCCCCCATCTCCATTGCGAGTCTGGCTGCGTAGTCGATTGCGTAGAAGCTTCCGGCTCCGCCCTTGCCGTCGATGGCGCTGCCTCGCGGATACGACCAGATGACCAGCGGCATCCCGAAGCGTTCACAGTCCTCTCTGACCCCTTGCAGCTGCCGAAGATCCTCGTCCTGGCGAGGCGAGCCTACATACATCGTGTAGCCGATCGCATCGGCTCCGAGCCTGACCGCGTCCTCAACCGATGCGTTGGTGGTCGAGAGTGCGTTGTCGGATGAGGGGACGTCGGTCTTCGCGTTGACCTTGAGGATCAGCGGCACGCGACCGGCGTAGTCGGGGTAGTACTTGGAAGCCATGCCGATCTGGCAGGCGATCGCCGAGTAACCGGCTTCGGCTGCCAGTTTGAACTGGTACTCCGGATCTTTCGAGTCCGGGTTCGGGAAGAAGTCACGCGGTCCGTGCTCGATTCCCTGGTCGATCGGCAGCAGCATCAGGGTCCCGTTACCGGGACCGAATTCGTAGAGGAGGCGATGAAGTCGGGCGCGTTTGCCGGGAGGGAGGACCTCGAGAAGCGACTTCTGCTTGGCGACGGACTTGGCTTGCATGCTCTTTGGTCTCCTCCTGTTGTGGACTATTCGAATCTCTCAGGTTCGCGACCTGATGGGTTTTCAGTATTGCCGAATCTCCACGCTGCTGTCTTTCGGCTGTCAGCTGCACCAGGGGCGACCTTTTGTGGTCCCGGCAGGCACGATTACGTCAAGTAAGTATGTTTTCCGTAGTGATATGCCTGTAAAGTAAGCCGCTTACTATGGAAAACAAAGTAAATAGTCCTAGCGCCCCCATGGAGAGCGCACTCGATCTACTCGGCAGGCGCTGGGCTCTGCGCGTCGTCTGGGAGCTCAGGCGTGATCAACTCTCGTTCGGCGAGCTCTCCAAACGCCTCGCAATCAGCCCTTCCGTGCTGACCTCGCGTCTGGGTGAGTTGGTGGAGGCGGGGATCTGTGAGGTCGAGCCAAGCGGAAGGGGGTACAGCCTCACCGGTCACGGCCGAGAGCTTGCCCGCATCCTCTACGAGGTCAACCGTTGGGCAAGCGCTGACTCGGCTGCGCCATCCACCACTATGCTGAATTCGTGAGCGCGACCGAGCCGAACGTCGTTTGCGGCCAGTGCGGCGCAGAGGTCAGCGCCTTCATCACCGAGTGCCCTTACTGCGGCACCCGTCTACGCAAGAGAGCTCCTCGACTGGAGAGACGAGGCGATGAGATCGCTCCAAGCGAACCGGTGGAAGGCGGTGGAAGGAAGGTGAGCCGCCTCAGGCCAAGGCCCAGGATCAAGCTTCCGCAGATCCCGTCGGATCGCCCCTGGGCTTCACTACTTACAGTTGCCGCTTCGGTCGTCCTCCTGCTGGTTGCCGAAGCTGGTGAGTTCGACGCAATCGAGCTTGGCGGTATCGCAGGACCGGTTGAAACCTCTGATTGGTGGCGATACCTGACTGCACCGTTTGTCTACGACGATGTCGGCTACCTCTTCGTCTGCGCCTGCGGGATCCTGATCTTCGGAATCGCGGTCGAGGGGAGGATCGGCACTCCTGCGACGGTCTTGCTGGTCATTGCATGCGGCTCTCTCGGACTCCTGCTCGGGGTCTGGATCGGAGATTTCCTCGGCGCAGGAGACACAAGTCTGGCCTGGGGAGGCAACGCAGTGGCTCTTGGTCTGCTCTCGGCCTGGGCGGTGCTTCGGGCCTTCGAGTTTCGCCGGCACTCGGGAGGAGAGGTGGATCTGATCGGCGCTGCCGTCTGTGCGGCTGTTCTGATCCTGCTCTCGGTCGTGATCGAGCCAGCAAGCATCCTGGTCGGACTTTCTGGTGCTGTGGTCGGATCTCTGTTCGGCGTCTTGATCAGCTCTAACTCCCCAGAGATAACCACCGGCCGCCGGTAATCGCGGCTATCTTGGCCTCGTGAGTCCGGAGTACACAGAGGATCAGATCGCCGAGGCAGTGGAATCGATCTCGAGTGCCGATTCTGTGCGTGATGCTGAGCGCGTCATATCCCAAGCTGCGCCCCAAATCCAGCGAATCCTCGGCGAGGCGCTGGCCGCCGGTGGTTGGTTTGACGAATCGCATGACTCGGAGGTCCTGCGTGTAGCCACCTTGCCCGATCAAGACGAGCGACTGACCGCCGTGCGCACCCTTCTGGCGGAAGAGGCTCGCATCGCAACGATGATCGGCGCCGCAATCGGCTGGTCGCTGGCTCGTGAACTTGAAAAGACCAAACCTGAAGGAGAGGCCAATCAGTGAAGCTCGACTACATCGGACACTCGACAGTGATGCTGAACGAGGGCGAGACCAAGGTGCTTATCGATCCCTTTCTCGCACCGAACAATCCGGTCGCGAAGGTGAGTGCAGAGGATGTCGATCCGACACATGTACTGCTCACCCACGCGCATCTCGACCACTATGCGGATGCGGTTGCGGTCGGCAAACGCACCGGAGCCTCATTCTTGGCGATAGCCGAGTTGTCGAACGTACTCGGGGAGGAGGGGATAGAGGATTGCGCAGACCCGAACCTTGGTGGCACCGTCAACTACGACTGGGGCTGGGTCAAGATGGTTCAGGCCTTCCACACGAGCACGGTCCCCGGAAGCAGCGATCGGCCCTTCAGCCCCACGCCAGGAACGGTGATCGGCGCAGCGGCTGGGTTGATCGTCAACTTGGGAGGCAAGACCGTCTACCACCTAGGCGACACCTGTCTCTTCGGAGACCTGAGATTGATCGCCGAGCGCACACCACCCGATGTGGCTCTGATTCCGATCGGCGGTCACTACACGATGGACAGACACGACGCTGTCACCGCGGTCGAGTTGATAGGTGCGGATCTCGTGGTGCCAATTCACTACAACACCTTCCCGCCGATCGAAACCGATGCAGAGGCGTTCAAGGCGGAAGTCGAATCCTCTACCTCCTCGAAGGTAGAGGTGCTTGCGCCCGGAGACTCGCTCGATCTCTAGGCGCTGGGCGCTGCGTCGACCGTCTGAACCGGACCCTCGCTGTCTGAATCGACAGGAGGGGTGGCCGGGTCGGGCGTAACCGGTTCGGGAGTCGTCGCTCCCGGAACGTAGTCGCCGGTGTCGTCGAACCCACCATCGGTCGAGGTCTCACCGTCGGCTACCGCACCTGTGTCTGCGGGGGCACCGGCTGGATCTTCGACAACAACCGGCTGCTCCGCGGTGACCGCCGGGGTCTCGGTTGCCGGTGACTCAGCGACCGCACTCATGGAGTTGACTTCGGCAACCCTGGGCTTGTCGGCTCGAGCTGCCTGAGTTCCACCACCATTCGAATTCTGGTTAGCGGTTACCTGATGCTCGATCCCTACGGCTCCCGCGGTCAGCAAGGCTGCGGTAGCGATACCGGCAGCCGCCTTGGTGCCAACTGCGGCACCGATTGCGCCGATTCCGCTGGCTGCGCCGGACCCACCGATCGATGCGGCACCTGCGCCGCCGACCGAGCCTGCTCCACCGCCGCTGCCGATTCCGCCAAGCAGCGCCGCGATCTTGCCCTTAAGCAGGATCATCGGTGCGATTGGCAGTGCGGCAGCCAGTGCCCTTGAATCAGAGCGAAGCTGCTTGCGGAACGAAGCGCAGTTTTCGCATGACTTGACGTGCTTGCGAACCGGACCAGAGAGACGCTGAATGCCCTCGGCTGCTTCTGCGAGGTCCACGCGGACCTCGTCACAGCTGAGGCTGCGGGACTCGCTGCATTCGGCGAGTCCAATGCGGGCCCGGACCAGGAGACTCTTGACGCCCGGGATAGTGGTGTCCATTGCCTGGGCAATTTCGCTGTAGCTCATCGCGTCCATCTCCCGCAGAAGCAGTGCGGTGCGCTGAGTCTCGGGAAGCCGGCTTACATCGGAGATCACATTGCGGAACTCCTCACGGTGTTCGACGTTTTCGTACGCCGATACGCCATTCATGAAGGTGTGCATGTCCATCGAGTCCTGACCGTCCGCAACCGGCTTGCGCAGGTGATTCAGCGAGCGGTTACGAGCTATCCGGTAGAGCCATGGCTTGACGTTGATCGGCCGCTCGTCGGCGATCATTGCGTTGTAGGCGGCAACGAACACCTCCTGCAGAACGTCCTCGGCGTCTTCAGTCGAGCGGAGCATCTGACGGCAGAAGCCGAGCAGGCGACCCTGATAGCGGGAGACGAGAGTTTCGAATGCCGACTGATGTCCCTCACGGGTCAGGGCAACGAGATTCTCATCGCTTTCGAGACGGAGAAGCGGTGATGGACGCGTAAGTAGACCGCGCTTACCTGCATATGTGAGTGTTGAGGCTTCCATGACGGGAGTGGACTCTCCTTTCCTGTGCCCTCGGTATGAGAACACGGATGTAGCCTCAAGGTTCCGGATAAACGCCTCGTAAAGGAGGGATAACGATTGGATATTTACCCGCAAATTCCGTACTTTTCATGCCTGAACTGTGCCTAATGCCCGGAGCGGGACTCGAACCCGCACTGCCCTTTCGGGCCGCGACTTTTAAGGCCGCTGACTTTGCCAATTTGTCCACCCGGGCAGCTCCGATGCTAGTCGTGCCTGCGCTCCGGGGCCGGCGCGGTCCGCTGCAAGGTTCGGTTCCCGATTTCATCGCCGCCCGACCACTGCGCCACAATCAGCCCTGATGTCCCATCCACTGAATTGGCTCTACAGGCGACTCGGCCCTTGGTACCCGAAGGTCTTCGTTACCGCGGAAATGCTCGTTGCCTTTCCGGTGGTTCTCGGAGCGCTTGCGTTGTTCACCTTCTATTACAACCCTGGACCCGAGAAGGGGCCGATCATCCTGATCTCCGCCCTGGCGTTGACCGGCGTCGCCGTGGTTGCCGTTCTGGCCCGTGTGCTGAAGCGCCTGACGCCAGTGACCAGATACCTGCGCGGTGACCACACGGCAGAAGCAACGACTGCTGCCTGGGCGGCGGCGGTTGATCTGCCGACCCAGCTCGTTCGTCGAGATTTCTTCGTCCCGGTGGCGATTACGGTCCCGCTGGCGATTCTCGCCGCGGTGCTGCTCGACCTCAGTTGGTTGGCGGTCTTTCCTCTGTTGCTCGTTTCGCTGATCGTTGTCGGCTACGCGGCGATACTTCATTACCTCGCGCTCGAAGTGGCGATGCGCCCGGTGCTCTACGACATCAACGAGACGCTTGCCGAGCCGGTACGGATAGAGCGCCCCGACATCCCGCTGCGTGTCAAGTTGCTCGCGAGCTTGCCGCTGATCAACGTGATCACTGGCATGACCGTTGCGGCACTTACTTCGGAGGGTGGCAGCACCGCTTCGCTCGGACTGGACGTACTGATCGCGCTGTTCGTTTCTTTCACGATCAGCCTCGAGTTGACGATCCTGCTTTCGCGTTCGATCCTGAGACCGATCGAAGATCTCGAAGCGGCCACCGAGAGAGTTCGCCAAGGGCGCTACGACGAGCACGTTCCGGTCACCACTGCGGATGAGTTCGGCGAGCTCTCATCGGGTTTCAATCAGATGATCGACGGGCTGGCGGAGCGCGAGCGGCTTCGCGAGGCTTTCGGGACCTATCTCGACGAGGACGTCGCCAATTACATAATCCGGCAGGACTATGACCCCGAAGGAGCGGAGGCCGAGGTCTCGCTGCTCTTCTGTGATGTCGAAAATTTCGCTGCTACCGCCGCCGAGGCATCAGCGCCGGAGATCGTGTCTCGTCTGAACGAACTCTACGAGTGCGTGGTTCCGATCATCTCCAGACACCGTGGGCATGTGGATCAGTTCATCGGCGACGGCCTGCTTGCCGTCTTCGGTGCTCCAGAGAGAACCGAAGACCACGCCGATCGCGCGGTTCAGTGCGCTGTCGAAATTGCACGCACGGTGAACAGCCGCAAGCCCGGGGACTTCAGCGTCAAGCTCGGGGTCAACTCCGGAACGGTCGTGGTCGGCTCGATCGGAGGCGCCGGCAGGCTCGCCTTCAGCGTGATCGGCGACGCAGTAAATGTGGCCTCGCGGGTCGAGGAGATGACCCGAGAGACCGGAGACCCTGTCCTGATAACCGGCGACACGCGCGTGCTCCTCTCTGAGACGATCGAAGTGGTGCCCCGCGGTGAGCGTGAGATCAAGGGAACGGGGAGGGCGATGGAGATCTTTGCCCCGATCGTTCCATTTGCCGTAGAGACCAAGCCAGGTGACGATGTCGGCGATCCGCTCGGCGCTCCGCAGCCCGGTGGTTTGGGTCGTCCACAGCAGCCAGGGGAGGGATTGGGCAGGCGCTCTCCTGGCGGAGGACTCGGCCAGTCTGCCCCGCCGGCCCCCGGCGGATACACGCTTCCCGGCTGAGCGGTAGCCTCGCGGGCGTAATGTCGAGTCCACCTGAGACCGGAGAGGCCGCTCCCGCCCAAGACGCATCGACGCCGCACGGCGGACGCCTGGTTGCCCAGGCACTCAAGGCACGTGGCGTAAGCAAACTCTTTTCCCTTTCCGGTGGGCACCTCTTCTCGATCTACGACGGCTGCAAGGCCGAGGGGATCGAGGTCGTCGACTTCCGGCACGAGCAGGCTGCGACCTTTGCCGCTATCGGTTGGGCAAAGGCGCTCCGCGAGCCAGGGGTTGCCGCCCTGACCGCGGGGTGTGGCGTGACCAACGGAATGAGTGCTATCGCCTCGGCTCAAGCCGATGGCGTACCGCTGGTGGTGCTCGGCGGCAGGGCACCAGAGATGCGCTGGGGCTCCGGCTCACTTCAGGAGATCGATCACATCCCCTTCGTCGCGCCGCTGGTCAAGTCGGCGGAGACCGTCAAAGACGCAGCGGCGATACCGTCGGTGACGGCTGGCGCGATCGATGTGGCAGCAACGCCTCCGTTTGGACCGACCTTCGTCGACTACCCGCTGGATGTGGTCTTCATGGAAGCCGATGCCGATACGCCCGATTCGCCCGCGGTTCCCGCTGTTGCAGCCCAGGGGACCGATCAGGCCGCCAAACTGCTTGCCGGAGCCGAGAGACCTGCAGTTATGGCCGGTTCGAACCTCTATTGGGGGCATGCAGAAGGAGAACTGCGCGAGTTGGTCGAGGCACTTGGTATCCCCGTATTCCTCAACGGGATGGGAAGAGGTTGTCTGCCACCAGATCACGAGCTCTTCTTCAGCCGCTCCCGTAGCGCAGCCTTGAAAGAGGCGGATGTCGCACTGGTGATCGGTGTTCCGCTGGACTTCCGCCTCGGATTCGGCGGCGCTTTCGGTGATGAGACGAAGCTGGTTCATCTCGACGTCGCACCCATGGATCTCGAGAAGGCGCGTCAGCCCGATCTGGCTTTGGTTGGCGACATTGCTGCTTCTCTGACCGAGATCCGTGAGGAAGCTGGCGCAGGATCTGGCGGAACGAACAAGTGGGTGGACAGCCTGCGCAGTATCGAGACCGAGAAGGTCGCCGAGGAGAGGGAGATGCTCGACGATGAGCGTTCTCCACTGCACCCGATGCGCA